>DATEIG010000398.1:0-9012 GCA_035279185.1 Mycobacterium sp. | reverse complement strand
ATGCCGTACCACGCGACCGCGATCAGGCCGCGGATGATCGCAGGGATGTTCGCGCCGAGCACCCCGAACACGCTGCGGCAGATCACCGGGTAGGGCACGCCCGTGGCCTGGCTGGGCTTGGCGACCAGGTTGCAGAACACGTTGACGATCACGATGCCGATCAGCAGCGCGACAAGCACCTGCCAACTCGCCAGGCCCAGCGCGAACAGGCTTCCGGCCGTGACGTACCCGCCGACGCTGTGCACGTCGGACATCCAGAACGCGAAGATGTTGTACGACGACCAGGTCTGCTTGCCCAGCGGGGCCAGATCCTCGTTCGTCAGCCGCGGGTCGTAGCCCGGTTTGATGACGCCGCCGCCAACGGGATGACCCGATGCTTCGACGAGATCGGCGGGTGTGTCGATATCCGTCATGCGCGGACGTTATCGACGGCGTATTTCGCCGCTGTTTCCGCGGAACTACCTCGTTATTGCGTTCTGCCCCATCGTCAGAGCGATGCCGCGACCCGCCACAGCGGTTCGTAGTCGGCGGTGTCCGAACGGTCGATGCTGCTGAGCACCACGTCCGTCGCACCCGCGTCGAGGTAGCTCCTCAACTTTCGGGCCACGGCTTCGGCGGACCCGATCGCGGCGAGGTCGACGCTGCCCGTCAAGCCCTCGCGCGCAATGACTTTCTGATACGACGGGATCGTCTCGTAGAAGCTCAGCGCCTCAGCGGCGACCTTCCGCCCCGCCTCGACGTCGTCGGTCACGAGGGCCGGCACCATCGCGATGATGCGCGGCGCAGGCCTGCCCGCGTCCGCGGCGGCTTTCGCGATGGTCGGTTCGATGAACTCCGCGATCGTGCGCGGCCCAGCCAGATACGGCAGTGTGCCGTCGGCGAGTTCACCGGTGACGCGCAACGCTTTCGGCCCCATCGCGGCCACGTACACCGGTAGCGGTGTGCCGCCCGGGACGGTGACGGGCCATCCCGGTCGAGCCGTCAACTGCGAACCCTCGAAATCGACGGCGCCGTCGTCGAACACCGACCGCAGCACCGTCAGGTGCTCACGAAGTCGCTCGACGGTGTTCGGCCACGCCGTACCGAACGCCTGCTGCTCGGGGCCGTGCGCCCCCAGCCCGAGGCCGAGGCTGAAGTTGCCGTGGGTGGCGGCCTGCGCCGTCTGCGCCAGCGACGCGACGATCAACGGGTGGCGCGGGTTGATCGGCACCACCGACGTGCCGATGCCCAGTCCGGGCACGGCCGCGCCGACGACCGCCGAAAGCGCGATGGCGTCGTGGTCGAACTGCTGGGCCACCCAGGCCTGGCGGACCCCGAGGTCATAGGCGCGCTGCGCCTGCGACACGACGTCGTCGACCACGTTGGCGGCATTCGAATGCGGAAAGAGCACGATTCCGGTGGGCATGTTGCGAGCAACCGATGTCCGCGCGCAGCAATTCCTGACGGCGGCCATCTACTCCCGCCGATCGCAACGGTTGCCCGAAAGACGTCAGTGCGCAACCTGCGCGACGCGCTGCCGCAGGCTCTCCGTCGCAACGTCGAGCACCTGTTTCTTGGCTCGCTTGATCAGGAAGTTCGGCACCGGCGCCGACAGTTCGAGGATGACGTCGAAGCGCACCCGCGTCCTGTCCTCGCCCACGGGCGTCAGGTTGTACTCGACGTGGAGTCCGCGCTGGACGGCCGTCTCCGACGAGTCCCACACCATCCACCGGTCTCCCCAGTTGTATTCGACGATCTCCTTCTCGGTGAAGCCCAGGATCTTCAGAGTGGCTTTCACGTGATGCGGTCTGCCGTCGGGATGGCGGTCGAGAACTTCAGCGCTCTTGTGCAGCGAGGACCAGGACGGCACCGCGTCGATGTCTGCGAGCACGTCGAGGATCGGCTCCGGAGGGGAGTCGAAGACGACTTCGCGCGATGCTCGTATGGCCACTACGGCAAATCTAAACCTCTTGTCGCAGAGGCGCCGGTCAACTCACACATCACCATCCGATTTCATCGAGCGCCGTGGTGCCCTTCGGCGGTGCGCCGACCGGGCCCGACGGAGTTCTCGAGAACCGCGGGGCGGGTGCCGCCTGGTCGACGCCGCCGTGGTCGATCACCGTCGAACGCGCCCTGAGGTGCTCGTTTCCGGCGGCTTCGGTCCACGTGAGGACGGGCGTCACGCATGCGTCGGTGCCTGCGAAGACGTCGGACCACTCGTCGCGTGTCCTGCTGGCGAACCGCTCGGTGAAGATCTTCTGCATCGTGGGGTAGGCGCCGATCTCGAACTGACTCGGGACGTCGTCCGCGCTCAGCTCGAGGCCTTTCAGCAATTCTGCGAAGAACTGGGGTTCGATCGCGCCGACGGCCATGTACTTGCCGTCGGCCGTTTCGTAGGTGCGGTAGAACGGCGCGCCGCCGTCGAGCAGAAACGACTCGCGCTCGTCGCGCAGCGACCCGGTGGCCTTCATCGTCCACATCATCTGCGACAGAATGCTGACGCCGTCGACCATCGCGGCGTCGATGACCTGTCCCCTGCCGGACCGTTCGCGCTCGTAGAGCGCGGCGACGATGCCGACCAAGACGAACATCGAGCCGCCACCGAAGTCGGCGACAAGGTTGAGCGGAGCGACGGGCGGCCGGTCGCGGTAGCCGATGGCCGACAGCGCGCCGGTCTGCGACAGGTAGTTGATGTCGTGGCCGGCCGTCGACGCCAGCGGGCCGTCCTGACCCCAACCGGTGATGCGGGCGAATATCAGCCGCGGGTTGACCGCGGCGCAGTCCGCCGGCCCGATGCCGAGCCGCTCGCAGGTACCCGGCCGGAAGCAGTCCAGAAGCACATCTGCTTTCGCCGCCAGATCCAGCAGCAGGTGCGGCTGGTTCTTGACGTCGAGGTCGACGATCCGCTTCCCGCGGTGCAGCAGGTCGACGTCCTCGGCGGGCATCGTCAACCCGCCCGGCCGTCGGACGCGGACCACGTCGGCGCCCAGATCGGCGAGCATCATCGCGGCATGCGGGCCGGGCCCGATGCCGCCGAGCTCGATCACTCTCACCCCTGCCAGGGGACCCGTGGTGGACATGCGGCATGAGGGTACTAGCGGCGGATGCCCGCCCCGAGGGCCGCCCTCGGCGGTACTCTGACGCCATTCGGGCCGCGGATCAGCGGAGGATGCGGTGGCGTCGACGACAGCGGTGTGCCGGTCGTGCGGGACCGTGCCGCATGAGGGGGCGCGCTTCTGCGAGGCGTGCGGGACACCACTGGTCGCGGCTCCCGACCACGCCGAGTACAAGCAGGTGACGGTTCTGTTCGCCGACGTCGTCCGCTCGATGGCGATGGCAGCCGCCCTCGACGTCGAGCGGCTTCGCGACATCATGACCGAGGTGGTCGAGCGCGCGGCGACCGTCGTGCGCCGCTACGGCGGGACGGTCGAGCACACCGGCGACGGGGTGATGGCCCTCTTCGGCGCCCCGGTTGCGTTGGAGGATCACGCATTTCGGGCCTGCCTGGCCGCGCTGGACATTCAGAGCGAAGCAGCGGATCTGGCGCGCGAGGTGGCCCGCCGCGACGGCCTCGAACTGCGGCTGCGGGTGGGGCTGAACTCCGGCAAGGTGATAGCCGGGGAGTTCGGCTCGGGGATGCTCGGCTACACGGCGACGGGCGAATCGGTCGGGTTCGCGCAGCGGATGGAGTCGGTGGCGCCGCCCGGCGGGGTGATGTTGTCGGAGTCGACCGCCGCATTGGTGGAACACCGTGTGGCACTGGCCGACCCCGAATGGGTGCGCATCAAGAACGCCGACGCTCCGGTGCGGGTCCGTCGGTTGCTCGGAACGGGGCAGCGCAGCGGTCTCGTCGGTCGAGCGGAAGCGCAGTTGGTGGGTCGCCGCTGGGAGATGGCCGTCCTCGACGCCATGGTCGACCGGGCGATCGGCGGGCGCGGCGGCGTCGTGGGGGTGACCGGACCGCCCGGAATCGGCAAGAGCCGGGTGGCACGTGAAGCCGCGGCCATCGCCGCCGCCCGCGGTGTCGACGTGTTCTGGACGTTCTGCGAATCCCATACCGTCGACATTCCCTTCTTTGCGGTGACGCGACTGCTGCGGGCGGACAACGGGATCGACGATCTCGACGACGCGACCGCCCGCACGCGAATACGGGCGGCCATGCCCGATTCCGACCCGGAGGATCTGCTGCTGTTGGACGACCTGCTCGGCATCGGCGACCCGAACGTGGCTCCGCCACAGATCGACCCGGACGCCCGCAGGCGCCGGCTCACCGCGCTGAACAAGACCGGATGGCTGGCGCATACCCGGCCTGCGCTGTACATCGTCGAGGACGCCCACTGGATCGACTCCGTGAGCGAGTCGATGCTCGCCGACTTCTTCGCCATGTCCACCCGCGTGCCCACCATGGTGCTGATCACCTCACGCCCGGAGTATCAGGGAACACTGTCTCATCTGCCCGGGGCGCAAACGGTGGCACTTGCGCCGCTTGATGATTCGAATACCTCGGAGTTGCTCGACGAGCTGCTGGGTGGGCACCCGTCGGTCCGTGGCCTGGTTGCGCTCATCGCCGACCGGGCGGCGGGCAATCCGTTCTTCACCGAAGAGATCGTGCGCGAGTTGGTGCAGCGTGGGGTGCTGCACGGCGACCGCGGCGACTACATCTGCACGGTCGACGTCGCCGACGTCAGCGTCCCCGCGACGGTACAGGCGGCCATCGAGGCACGCATCGACCGATTGTCCGCCCCGGCGAAACTGACGTTGAACGCGGCGTCGGTGGTCGGCGCACGATTCGACGCGGAGTTGCTCACCGCACTGGAGATCGATCCTGCCGTCGACGAGTTACTCGACACGGAGATGATCGATCAGGTGCGGTTCATCCCGACCGCGGAATACGCGTTCCATCACCCGCTGATCCGGGCGGTCGCCTATGAGTCACAGCTGAAAAGCGCTCGCGCCGAATGGCATCGGCGACTCGCTTCCGCAATCCGCGAACGCGAGCCCGCCTCGGTGAACGAGAATGCGGCCCTGATCGCCGACCATCTCTCGGCTGCGGGTGACCTGCGTGCCGCCTACAAGTGGCACATGCGTGCGGCCGGGTGGTCGGCGAACCGGGATCTCGGTGCGGCGCGGTGGAATTGGGATCGGGCGCGTCAGATCGCCGACTCGCTTCCCGACGACGATCCCGCCCACCTGTCGATGCGGATCGCTCCCCGCACGATGCAGTGCGCCACCGGCTGGCGGATCGACAAGAACATCGCCGCGCACTTCGACGAGCTTGCACAGCTGTGCGCGCGTAGTGAAGACAACGCCTCGCTGGCGATCGGGATGGCCGGGCTGATCGGGAGCCACCTCGTGCACGGGCGCGTGCGCGAGGCGTCCCGGCTGGCCTCTCACCACATGGCGCTGCTCGAGTCGTCGGGCGATCCCACACCGATGTTGGGGTTGGCGTTCATCGTCTTCGCGAATTGGTTCGACGCAGGCGAATTCGGCGAGATCATGCGGTGGTCGCAGGCTGTCATCGAACTCGCGGACGGCGACCCGACGATGGGCGCCGGATTCGGGGTGGCTTCTCCCCTGGCGATGGCGTTGGTGTGGCGCGGTGTCGCACGGTGGTGGCTGAACCGGCCGGGGTGGCGGCAGGACCTGCGCGACGCGGTCGCGGCGGCCGAGAATGCCAACGCCGCCAACACCGTTGGCGTCCTCAACTGGAGTTATGGCCTCGGGATCCTGTATGGATTGTTCCGCGCGGACGACGCGATCGTCTCTGCCATGGAGCGCGCGGTGCAGACGACTGAGGAGTCCGGCGACGACTTCATGTTCGGGGTCGCGAAATACACCCTCGGTATCGCGCTGCTCGATGCGGACGACGACGCCGACCGTGATCGCGGGCTGGCGCTCATGACGGCTGCCCGCGAGGTGTTCCTGCGCGTGGACGCTCCGTTCCTGATTCCGATGGTCGAGATCTGTGGAGCGCGGGAACGCGCGCGGCGCGGCGCGCTCGACGCCGCGATCGACACCATGCGCGTCGCCGTCGACGGGCTTCACGAGGCAGGACGGATCGGCTACGGAGTATGGGCGACCAGCGTGCTCGTCGACGCACTTCTCGCGCGCGGCACACCGGCCGACCTCGCCGAGGCGGGCAAGAACATCGATTGGCTGGCGAACGCTTCACCGACCGGCGGTTCTCCCGCGATGGAGCTGATGACGGTGAGGCTGCGCGCGCTTCTGGGCAGGGCGGACGGCGACACCGCCGCCTTCCGGACGCATGCCGACCGCTACCGCGCCCTGGCACACCTGCTCGGCTTCGAGGCACATGAGCGCTGGGCCGACGCTCTCACTGAACAAGAGGTCTGAGCGGCCCGCGTTTGAACCCGTTGCCGACCGAGAACACTGTGCGGTGCCCGATACCACCGAGAAGACCGAAAGCACGTTGACGGTTCTGGTCGCGTTCGGCGCCAACTTGGCGGTCGCGATCGCCAAGACCGTCGCGGCCGCCATCTCGGGGTCGGCGTCGATGACGGCGGAAGCGGCGCACTCGTGGGCGGACACCGGCAACCAGGGTTTCCTGATCATCGCCAACCGGCGCAGCAGCAGGCCGCCGGATCCCCAACGACCGCTCGGGTACGGGCGGGAAGCCTACGTCTGGTCGCTGTTGGCCGCGGTCGGCCTGTTCGTCGTCGGAGGGTCGCTGTCGGTGTGGCACGGCGTCACGGAGTTGCTGCACGGCGAGGCGAAGTCGGAGAACTACCTGATCGCCTATGTCGTGCTCGGTATCGCCTTCCTCCTCGAATCGTCGTCACTCTTCCAGGCCTACCGGCAATTGCGAAGGGAGGCAGAACAGTTCGACAAGGATCTGCTCGACCATGTCCTGGACACCTCCGATCCGACGACCAGGGCGGTGTTCGCCGAGGACTCGGCGGCGCTGATCGGCATCGTGATCGCGATACTCGGCATCGGATTGCATCAGTTGACCGGTCAGGCGGCGTGGGATGCCGTCGGCTCCATCCTGGTTGGCCTCCTGCTCGGCGTCGTCGCGGTCGTACTCATCGACCGCAACCGCCGCTACCTGGTCGGCGAACCCGCGACACCGGAGGTGCGCCAAGCCGCCGCCGAGCGGATCGCGAAGCTGCCCGAGGTCGCATCGGTGCGGTTCGTCCGACTGGTGTTCGTCGGGCCCAAGCAGCTGTTCCTGGTGGCCAGCGTCGATCTCGTCGGCGACACGGTCGAGTCGAGCATCGCCGCCACCCTGCGGCGCCTGGAGACGCAGCTTCAGGACGAGCCGTACATCGTCGATGCGGTACTGACCATCGCCGAACCCGACGAGCTGGAGCAACAGCTGTAAGCACCGGTCGTTGACACCTCTGTCAATTGAGCCGTCATCCGCGTCACTGCGCCCTATCCTGTGGGCGACCCGACATGGAATCGTCTAGAAACGGCGGACCCGGATGACGGCAGACCACGTGTGTGGCTCGTGCGGTACCGCCCTGCGGGCCAACGCGAAGTTCTGCGACGAGTGCGGAGCGCCGGCGCGCCGGGCCGCCGACACGGCGCAGTACAAACAAGTGACCGTGTTGTTCGCCGACGTCGTGCGGTCGATGGACATCGCCGCGGCAGTGGGCGCGGAGCGGATGCGCGAGATCATGACCGATCTCGTCGGCCGCGGGGCGGCGGTGATCGCGCGCTACGGCGGCACGATGGAGCAGTTCACCGGCGACGGGCTGATGGCGTTGTTCGGCGCGCCGACAGCGCTGGAGGACCATGCCGTCCGCGCCTGTCTGGCCGCGCTGGAACTTCAAGCCGAGGCCGGGCACGTCGCAACGGAGGTCAAGCGTCGCGACAACCTCTCGCTGCGACTTCGCGTCGGATTGAATTCAGGTCGAGTCGTCGCCGGTGACATGGGTTCTGGCATCACCGGTTACGCCGCGATCGGCGAGACCGTCGGCTACGCCCAGCGGATGGAATCCGTCGCACCCCACGGCGGGGTGATGCTCAGCGAGGCGACCGCACGACTGGTGGAGCACATCGCCACACTCAACGACGTCGAGATGGTCCGCATCAAAGGAGCCGACCAACCCGTGCCCGTTCGTCAACTCGTCGCGATCGGTCCACGCGACGGACCACCCAAGCGGGCCGAAACCGATCTCGTCGGCCGGCGGTGGGAAATGGCAGCGCTCGAAGCCATCGTCGAGCGCGCCATCGCCAACAGCGGCGGCGTCGTGAACGTGGCCGGACCCGCAGGCATCGGCAAGAGCAGGGTGGCCCGCGAGGCCGCCGCGCTCGCGGCGAATCGCGGTGTCGACGTGGTGTGGGCGTTCTGCGAGTCACATGCGCGCGACGTCCCGTTCCATGCGGTGACGCGACTGCTGCGCGCGGGCCTCGGAGTCGAGGACCTGGACGACGAAACCGCTCGCCACCGCCTCCGCGACACGGTGCCACCGGAGACCGATCAGCAGGACCTGCTACTGCTCGACGACCTCCTCGGCGTGGCGGATCCGACGACGCCGCTGCCCCGGATCGACCCGGAAACCCGACATCGCAGGTTGACTGCGCTGATCAACACCACGTCGCTCAGGCGTTCCACACCGATCCTCTACATCATCGAGGACGCGCACTGGATCGACGCGGTCAGCGAGGCGATGTTGATCGACCTCCTCACCGTCGTCCGTCGTACGCCGACCATGGTGATGATCACGTCGCGCCCTGAATACGAAGGAGCGTTGACGAGGGTGCGCGGGGCCCAGACCATTGGCCTTGCCCCATTGACTGATTCGGACATCACGGCGCTGGTGGAAGACATGGTGGGCGCTGACGCGTCGGTTGAGGAGCTCACGAAGCTCATCACCGACCGCGCTGACGGCAATCCGTTCTTCGCAGGCGAGATCGTCCGCGAACTGGCGCAGCGAGGGGTCCTCAGCGGTGACCCCGGCCGCTACGTCTGCCGCACGAACGTCTCCGAGATCGACGTTCCTGCAACGGTGCAGGCCGCGATCGAGGCACGTATCGACGGGCTGGCCCCGACGGCCAAGCACACGT
>DATEIG010000397.1:0-4928 GCA_035279185.1 Mycobacterium sp. | reverse complement strand
GTGCTGGATCAACGTCTTCGGCACGCCGCCGTTGACGTTGTAGTGCGACATCTGGTCGCCGACACCGTACGTCGACCACCCGAGGGCGAGCTCGGAGAGGTCGCCGGTGCCGAGCACGATGCCGCCGCGCTGGTTGGCGATACGGAACAGGTAGTCGGTGCGCAGCCCGGCCTGCACGTTCTCGAACGTGACGTCGTAGACCTTCTCGCCGCGGCCGAACGGATGGCCCAATTCGCGCAGCATCAGCTCGGCGGTCGACTTGATGTCGATCTCCTCGAACGTCACCCCCAGCGCCTCGGCGAGCCGGATCGCGTTGCTCTTGGTCCGGTCGCCGGTGGCGAAACCGGGCAGGGTGAACGCGAGGATGTCGCTGCGCGGCCGCTCCTCCCGGTCCATCGCGCGGGCCGCGACGATCAGCGCGTGGGTCGAGTCGAGACCGCCCGAGACACCGATGACCACCTTCGGGTAATCGAGGGCCCGCAGACGCTGCTCCAGCCCGGCCACCTGGATGTTGTAGGCCTCGTAGCAGTCCTGTTCCAGGCGCTCGGGATCCGAGGGGACGAACGGGAACCGCTCCACTTCCCGCAGCAGTCCGATGTCACCGGCGGGCGGATCGAGCTCGAATTCGATGCGCCGGAACGAGTCCGCATCGATGTCGTGGTGGATGCGGTTGTCGTCGAAGGTGCCCATCCGGATCCGCTCCGAGCGCAACAGCTCCACGTCGACGTCGGCGACCGACCGCCGGGCGCCCTTCGGAAACCGCTCCGACATGGCCAGCTGCACGCCGTTCTCGTAGATCATGGTCTGGCCGTCCCAGGCCAGGTCCGTGGTCGATTCCCCTTCGCCCGCAGCGGCATACACATATGCGGCGAGGCAGCGCGCCGACGCCGAGCGGGCGAGCAGGCAGCGGTCCTCCGCGCGGCCGATCGTGATGGGACTGCCCGAGAGATTGGCGAGCACGGTCGCACCCGCGAGCGCCGCCGCCGCGCTCGGCGGTATCGGCACGAACATGTCCTCGCAGATCTCGACATGGAGCACGAAGCCGGGCAGATCGGTTGCGGCGAACAACAGATCCGGCCCGAACGGCACCTCCGCCGCGGCGGCTCCCCTGCCCATCCGGATCACGCCGCGGATGCCGTCACCCGGGCCGATCTGACGGCGCTCGTAGAACTCCCGGTAGGTCGGCAGGTACGACTTCGGCACGACGCCGAGGACCTGCCCGCGGTGGATGACGACCGCGGTGTTGTAGATCCGATGCTGGTAGCGCAGCGGGGCGCCGATGACGAGGACGGGCAGCAGGTCCGCCGACGCCGCGACGACATCGAGAAGGGCGTCTTCCACGGAGTCCAGAAGCGCGTCCTGAAGCAGGATGTCCTCGATCGAATAGCCCGACAGCGTCAGCTCGGGGAACACCGCGAGGCCGACGCCGTCGTCGTGGCACTGCCGGGCGAGGTCCAGAACCGATTCGGCGTTGGTCTCGGGCTCTCCGATCGCGGTGTGCATCGTGCACGCCGCGACGCGGACAAAGCCCTGGCCATAGGCGGAATAGAAGTCCATGGCCTTCTATTGTCGTCCGTTACGTGTCATAAACCTTTCACTGGGTACCAACGAGTCGTGAGTGACACCGCAGTACTGGTCATCGACATGCTGAACGACTATCAGCACGAGGATGCCGAGAAGTTGACCAAGAGCGTCGAGAACATCGTCGAACCCGTCGCCAACCTCGCCGCCGTGGCGCGCAAACGTGACGACGTGGACCTGATCTACGTCAACGACAACTTCGGCGACTTCACCGCTAGCCAGGACGACCTGGTCCGCCAGGCGCTCGAAGGCGAGCGGCCCGACCTCGTCGAACCGATCGTCCCCGCCAAGGGGGTGCGTTTCCTGCAGAAGGTGCGCCACAGTGCCTTCTACGCGACGTCGTTGGCCTACCTGCTGACTCAGCTCGACACCAAGCGCGTCATCCTCACCGGACAGGTCACCGAGCAGTGCATCCTCTACACCGCGCTCGACGCCTATGTCCGTCACTTCCAGGTGGTCGTGCCTCCCGACGCCGTCGCGCACATCGAAGGCGACCTCGGCAAGGCGGCCCTGCGCATGATGGAGGAGAACATGCGCGCCGAACTCGAGCCCGCCGACAAGTGCCTGCGCTGAGTCGAGCGCACGCCGGGAACCAGCCGCAACGCGACGCCGGCGTCTGATCGCCTACCCTCGATGACGTGGAAGCCCCCGAACTCGTCGCGTTGCTGCAGGGACGCCGGGTCGCGGTGCTGACAGGCGCGGGGATGTCCACCGATTCGGGTATCCCCGACTATCGCGGACCGGACTCGCCGCCGAGCAATCCCATGACGATCCGGCAGTTCACGTCAGACCCGGTGTTCCGGCAGCGG
Source organism: Mycobacterium sp. (assembly GCA_035279185.1). Lineage (GTDB taxonomy): Bacteria > Actinomycetota > Actinomycetes > Mycobacteriales > Mycobacteriaceae > Mycobacterium. The sequence goes on along the minus strand of DATEIG010000397.1, from coordinate 2,538 downwards.
TACTGGGCCCGCAACCATGTGGGCTGGCGTCACATGGACGACACGCTGCCCAACGCAGGCCACCGCGCGCTGGCCGCCCTGGAGCGCGCCGGTGTGGTCTCGGGCCTGATCACCCAGAACGTCGACCTGCTGCACACCAAGGCGGGCAGCCGCAACGTCGTGAACCTGCACGGCACCTACGCGGAGGTGATCTGCCTGCAGTGCGGTCACACCATGACCCGCGCGGCGCTGGCCGAACTGCTCGAAGCGGCGAACCCCGGTTTCCTCGAACGCGCTGAAGCGGTCGGAGGCATCGCGGTCGCCCCCGACGCCGACGCTGTCGTCGGCGACACGTCGTCGTTCACGATCGTCGACTGCGCGGTGTGCGGCGGCATGCTCAAACCCAACATCGTGTACTTCGGCGAGAGCGTGCCCAAAGAGCGTGTCGCGCAGGCGTATGCGATGGTCGACGACGCCGACGCGCTACTGGTGGCCGGCTCGTCGCTCACGGTCTTCTCCGGCTTCCGCTTCGTCCGGCATGCGGTCGCGAGCGGTATCCCCGTCGCGATCGTCAACCGCGGCGTCACCCGCGGCGACGATCTCGCAACCGTGACGATCAATGCGGGGTGCTCCCCCATGCTGGCGCTGCTCGCCGACGAGCTGCCTGTGATGATGAGCGCATGAACCCGAATCCGCTGGAACTGCTGAGCAGGGTGCGCCCGAAATCGTGTCCGGCGCAGGAGCGTTGGTCGCTGAGCATCGGTGACGTCGTCGCCGATGCGGTCAACGCACCGGATCCGCTGCGCCGGATCGTGGGGCTGCTCAACCACTTCGGCGGAGTCGCGTTCAGCGCGGAGTCCGTCGAGTTCGACGGCGACGACGTGGACTGGTCGGACGTGACCGAGATCCGCACCCGCAACCTGGTCGGGTACCTGCTTTCGGATGCGATCGACAAACAGGTCGGCAAGCTTCCGCTGCCACGGTTTCCCGGTCGCGGGCTGGTGATCGACGCGGTGGGCAGCGCCGTCCTGACGGCACTGGTCGCCGTCGCCGGAGAGCAACTGCAGGACGGTCCGCTGAACCTGCGCATACCGGCGGAGGTGCACTACCGCGGGGTGCTGCGCAGGAAGGAGTTGTCACCGGGCGTGCTGGCCACGCTGGTGTTGACCGACCCGGCGGTTCGCCGGTGCCTGCAGGAGACGGCCCGCACCCACGGCGTGGAGGTGCTGCCGTCGGACGACGACCCCGTCGAGGCGGCGGCCCACCGCGCCGACCGCATCAAGTCGGCGATCGCCAAGCTCACCTCTTAGTGATTTGGGCGTGAAAACCAGCGCTCAGCGCAGGTAATCACGCCGAAATCGCTACTAGACGGCAACCAAGTCGTCAGCGTGGACGGCCGGCCTGCGCAGTTCGGCAGGCAGATCCGAGGTCGACCGGCCGAGCATCGTCGCCAGCTCTCCCGCGTCGTAAGCGACCACGCCGCGCGCCACCATCGTTTCGTCGGGTGCGCGCAGGTCGACGACGTCGCCGCCGTGGAACCGCCCCGCCACCGCGGTGATGCCCGCGGGCAGCAGCGACCGACGCTGCTTCACCACGGCCCGCACGGCGCCGTCGTCGAGGGTGAGCGCGCCCGCCGACTCAGCGGCGTAGCGGACCCAGAAGCGGCGCGCCGACATGCGTTCGGCCCTCGGCGCGAACACGGTGCCGACCGACGCATCGAGCAGTGCCGTGGTGGCGGCGTCGGCGGCGGCCAGCAGCACGGGCACACCCGCATCGGAGGCCAAGAGGGCAGCCGACAGTTTCGACGCCATGCCGCCGGTGCCGAGATGGCTGCCGCGGCCTGCCACCACGCCGTCGAGATCCTCGGGACCGTTGACCTCCGGGATCAGCCGGGCACGCCGTCCGTCGACGTCGACCTTGCGCGGATCGCCGTCGTACAGGCCGTCGACATCGGAGAGCAGGATCAGTGCATCGGCTCCCGACAGATGGGCGACGAGCGCGGCGAGGCGGTCGTTGTCGCCGAAGCGGATCTCGTTGGTGGCCACGGTGTCGTTCTCGTTGACCACCGCGACGGCGCCGAGCGAACGCAGACGGTCAAGCGTCCGTTGCGCATTCGCGTGATGACTGCGGTTGGAGATGTCGTCGGCGGTGAGCAGGACCTGACCGACCGTGCGGCCGTACCGCGCGAACGACGTACCCCACGCGTGCGCGAGGGCCAGCTGCCCGACGCTGGCCGCCGCCTGCTTGGTGGCCAGATCAGTGGGCCGTCGCTTGAGGCCGAGGGGTGCGATCCCGGCGCCGATGGCCCCCGAGGACACGACGATCACATCCGACCCGGCCCGCATCCGGGCCTCGAGGGCGTCGGCCAGGGCGTCGAGTCGGTTGCGGTCGAGTCCCTCGGTGAGGTCTGTCAGCGCCGACGACCCGATCTTCACGACCACGCTGCGCGCGTGGGCGATCCGGTCGCGCACCGATCCGTCGTGGACCCGATCGACGGAGCCGGCGGTCACGGGAGGTCCCGCTCCCCGCCGTCCTCGTCCGGCAGGCCGCGCCGCAGGC
>DATEIG010000396.1:0-5631 GCA_035279185.1 Mycobacterium sp. | reverse complement strand
CTGGCACGCTGGCAGCGACGGCGATCGCGTCGGCCTCATGACCGGCGAGATCGGCGGCGGCATCCAGCTGGACGGTATGCAGGTCTACGACCGCGCGGTCAAGATGATGACCGATACTCTGAACCGGCTGCACAGCGAGGGTCCCGAGCCGGACGTCATCGTCGGCCACCAGGCGAACTCCCGGATACTGCAGAAGATCAGCGACCAGGTCGACGCCGGCGGCGCGGTTTTCGTCGACAGCGTCTCGCGGTTCGGCAACACGTCGGCGGCCTCGATCCCCCTGGCGTTGGGCACATGCGTTGCCGAGCAGTCGATTCCCGCCACCGGCCGCATGACGTTGGTGGCGTACGGCGCGGGCGAAGCATGGGGCGGGGTGTCCCTGGACTACGACCTGGCCGACGCGATGACCCGCGGCCCGTCGTGACCGAAGTCGTTCTCGTCACCGGCGCGTCACGCGGTGTGGGAGCGGAGATCGCGACGCAGTTGGCCGCGCCGCACCGGCATGTCATCGTGAACTATCGCGAGAAGGCAACGCGCGCAACTGCAGTCGTCGATGCAGTGCTCGCGGCGGGCGGTGAGGCGAGTGCGGTGCAGGCCGATGTGAGCGACGAGCGGGCTGCGGCGACGATGCTCGACGACATCGGCAGTCGATGGAACGGGCTGGACGTGTTGGTGCTCAACGCATCAGGCGGGCTCGAGCCTGGCGCCGACGCCGACTATCCGATGCGGCTGAACCGCGATGCGCAGGTCACCCTGGTTCGGTGCGCGCTTCCACTGATGCGGGCAGGGGGGCGAATCATCTTCGTCACGAGCCATCTCGCGCATTTTCACGGCCGCAAGCCGGTGCCGAACGACTACCTGCCGATCGCGGTCAGCAAGCAGGCCGGCGAGATGGCGCTGCGCGCGCTACTTCCCGCGTTCGAGGCCGCTGGGGTGACGTTCGTGGTGGTCTCGGGCGACATGATCGAGGGCAGCACGATGGTGCGCCTGTTCGAGCGGCGCGATCCCGGGGCGGTGGCGGCGCGGCGGACCGCAAGCGGAGGCTTACCGACGGCGGCGGAGTTCGCGGGCGCGATCGTGCGAGCCGCCTGCGAAGCTCGCACCAGCGGAGCGACGATCTACGTCGGCGGTCCCGACTACCTGGACTAGGAGCGAGCGGTGTCTTCTTCGACCTACCCGATGTCGCGCATCGAGATCCTCGTATTCGACGGCGTCGACGAACTGGACGCGGTAGCTCCGTTCGAAATCCTTGCGGCTGCCGGCTACGGCGTCGCGCTTGTCACCGCCGAACTCCGTTCGGCGATCACGGGTTCGCACGGGATGACGTTCACTCCTTCGGGAGTCCTGGGTCGGCCGGACCTGCTGGTCGTCACGGGTGGCGGGTGGTCGACCAGGGCGGTGAACAGCGCGTGGGGCGAGATGCAGCGCGGCGTCATTCCCTCGGCGATCGCGGAACTGCACGCCGCGGGCACCCGCGTCGCGGGGGTCTGCACGGGAGCGATGTTGATGGCGGCGAGCGGCATTTTGCGCGGGAGACCCGCGGTCACTCATCGATCGGCGCTCGACGACCTTCGCGGATCCGGCGCCGACGTCCACCCCGAGGCCAGGGTCGTCGACGACGGAGATGTCCTCACCAGCGGAGGCGTCACCTCCGGAATAGACCTGGCGCTGCACCTCATCGAGCGGGATCGCGGTCGGGAAGCCGCGCTGCGAGAGGCGGCGCGTATCGAACACGAGTTCCGTGGGCCGGTGCTCGTGACCCGGGATGGCTGAGCGCGACTCGATCGACCAGGTGCTTGTTTCGCTACCGGACAAGGGCGACGATATGGCGATGCCGGCTGCCAAGCGTGTCCTCGTTCTCGGGTCGGGATTCGCCGGTCTGTGGGCGGCGCTCGGAGCGGCACGGCGGCTCGACGAACTCGGCGCCGACGGCGAGGTCGACATCGCGGTCATCAGTTCGCAGCCCTATCACGACATCCGGGTCCGCAACTACGAGGCGGACCTCAGTGCGTGCCGAATCCCATTGCGGGACTTACTCGATCCGGCTGGCGTCGAGCACATCACCGCCGTTGTCACGGCGATCGACGCGGCTGCGGCGACGGTGAGCACCGCCGAGGGCACGACGCATCGGTATGACCGCCTGGTGCTCGCCCTGGGCAGCCGCGTAGCCAAACCTGATCTGGCGGGGCTGGCCGAGTTCGGCTTCGACGTCGACACCTACGACGGCGCGATGAGATTGCAGGCGCACATTCGCGGCCTCGACGCTGCGGATCCCGCGTCGGCGACAGCGGTCGTCGTCGGGGCGGGCCTGACCGGAATCGAGACCGCCAGCGAGCTTCCCGCGATGCTCGCCGACGCGCTGGGAAGCGCAGTCACCCCGCACGTGATCCTCGTCGACCACAACCCGCACGTGGGCTCCGACATGGGGACCTCCGCCCGGCCGGTGATCGAGGAGGCGTTGGCGGACAACGGCGTCGACACCATGACCGGTGTCCGTGTCGTGGCCGTCGACGCAGGCAGCGTGACGCTGTCGGACGGACAGGTGATTCCCGCGGCCACGGTGGTGTGGTGCGCCGGAATGCGGGCCAACCCGCTGACAGCACAGTTCGGGGTGCCGTGCGACCGGCTCGGACGGCTGCCCGTCGATGACCATCTGCGAGTCGTCGGCGTCGACGGCGTTTTCGCCGCAGGCGATGTGGCCGCGGCACGGATGGACGACGACCACCTGTCGGTGATGTCGTGTCAGCACGGCAGGCCGATGGGCCGATACGCCGGCTACAACGTCATCAGCGACCTGCTCGGCGCGCCGATGCTGTCACTGCGGATCCCCTGGTATGTCACGGTTCTCGACCTCGGTCCGGCCGGTGCGGTGTACACCGAGGGCTGGGACCGCACGGTCGTCAGCCGCGGTGATGAGGCCAAAGCCACCAAGCGAATCATCAACGGAGAGCGGATCTATCCCCCGCGCAACCGTGACCGTGCGGCGCTTCTCGCGGCGGCAGCACCCGAAGTGCAGGCTCCGCCCGCTTACGGACAGTGAATCCTGGCGTTCATCTGCGGCCGGAGGCCGGAACAAGGCGGGCCATCCCGCGGATGAGCCAAGGTGTGTGCCTGGCCATCGCGGCCACGGCGCGGTCCGAGCGACGCATCGTGGTGCGCGGACCAGGCGTCGGAGCCGAAACCAATTGCGCCTCCGCCGATCCGGGCCGTGGCCCTTTCGCGTCAACGGCCAGCAACTGCCATCGGCCAGGCACGCCGCGCAGTTCGACGCCGCCACGGTCCTCGAAGCCCGTGCCTGAGCCGACGACCAGATCGCGAACGGTGCTCGATACGAGGATCTCCCCTGCTCGAGCCTCGCCGAGGATGCGTGATCCGATGTGGACGGCGATTCCGCCGATGCGGTCGTCGTCCCGCAATTCGCACTCGCCGGTGTGTATGCCGGCGCGGATCTCGACACCCATCGTCTCGGCGTCGGCGCGCAGGGCCTCTGCGCAGCGGATGGCCTGCGTGGGACCGTCGAACGTGATGAGGTGGCCGTCGCCCGTACTGTCGACCACCGTGCCGGCGAACCGTTGGGTGAGTTCTGTGGTGATCTCGTCGAAGCGGTGCAACATCGCCCGCCACCGCTCATCGCCGAATGCCGCCGCATGACGCGTGGAACCGACGATGTCGGTGAACAACACGGTGCGCAGGGCGCGGCGCGACAGCGGCGGTGCGGCAAGGCTTCCCGTGAGGAATTCCTCGACCTCGGCCAGGATGAAGTCCGGATCGGCGAGCCACGGGGCGTGGTCGTTGCCCGCGACCTCCAGTAGCCGCGCACCGGGAATGTGGTCGGCCAGGTCCCTGCCACACTGCAACGGAACGACTTCGTCGCGGGAATGGATGATCAACGTCGGCACACTGATCGTCGGCAGGATCGGCCGCACATCGACGCGGAACATGGCTTCGAATGCCGTCCGCGCCATTCCCGGGCTGGCGCTCATCCGCTCCACCATCGCGAGCAGCCGCACCGACCGCACCGACGGAAGCAGTGCTTTGCCGGCCTCCCCACTGCCCCACCGCGCGAGCGCAGCGCGGGCCCACGCCTGCCAGCGGGCCAGCTGTTGCACCGACGGCGCGTACTGCTCACCCAGCGCATGCAGGAGGCGCGCCCGCAGCTCGGTGGGGTCGCGCTCGAGATCGTCCCAGTCGTCGGCGAACGAGTACGCGAAGGAACCGGTGAGGATCAGTGCTCGTGTCCGTTCGGGCCGCGATGCCGCGAACACGAGAGAGGCCGGTCCGCCCTCGCTCGCGCCGAAGAGCACCGACCGGCCGAAGCCCGCAGCGTCCATGACGGCTTCGATCTCGGCCGCGCGATCATCGAGCGTGCGGACTCTCGGGGCGGGGTCGGACAGCCCCGCCCCGATCTTGTCGAAGAAGAGGATGCGGCAGAACCTGGACAGCCGCTCGAAGAATGCGGCGAACTCGGGCATCGTCCAGTACAGCTCGATGTGGCTGGCGAACGACCCGCCGACGACGAGTTCGATCGGCCCGTCCCCGAAGACCTGATACGCCAGGCTCAGATCGCCGCAAGTGGCGTACGACGTTTCCGGCACGGGCACTGACAGTAATTGGCGGAGGTGTCAGGCGTAGCGGATCAACCGTTCGCAGTCGCGCCGCCTGAGCACAACGCGCAAAACCTGCAAATCGCCAGTTAGCGACCCTTGTGCGCACAAGCGGGCTTTCCCGCGGCCTGCTCCCTAATTTCGGTTTCAGCGGTGCAGCACAGGCACCGGGACCTCGAACAAGGAGCACTGAAATGACCACCTACCCCGAGAACCGGGACCAGGACTGGACCAGGACCCAGGCCGCCCCGTGGCGGACCGCGTCCCCCGACACCTCGACCGCGGCGGCCTTCTATCCGCCGACGTCGGCCCGCCCGACGGGACCCGTCGCGCAGCCGGCGTTCTACGGCCAGGCCTACATGGGCGGCTACGCCTGGTCGGCCGAGCAGCCGGAGTTCAACTCGGCACCGGCCGGCTATTCCGCGCAGCAGCCCTGGTACGCACGCCCCCGCGTGGTCGCCGTCGCCGCTGCCGGTTTCGTCGCCGCGGCGGCCGCGGGCCTGTTCGGCGCGCTGCACAGCTCGTCCACCACGCCGGTCACCATGGCCACGCACAACGCGCAGCCCCCCGCAGCGGCACCTGCTCCGGCACCCGCCCCTGCGCCGGCACCCGCGCCCGCGCCCGCAGCCAAGCCGGCGGCGCCGAGCTACCAGTCGTCGTCTCACTCCTCGAGCGGTAGCTACTCCAAGCCGGTGAGCCACCAGGCGTCGCAGACCCCGCCGCCTCCGCCCCCGCCGCCTGTTTCGAACTACCAGTCGGACCCGTCGCAGTGGAACAACAGCGGCAACTACCGGTGGAACTACTCCGGTGACCACGACGGTCAGTGGAACTTCTGGAACCGCGACCGCGACGACCGCTCGAATCACTGGAATCGCGATCACGACAGCGACAACAGCCGTTCGTCCGACAGCAGTGGTTCGTCTGACAACAGCGGTTCGTCCGGCAGCAGCGGTTCGTCGCACGACCAGAGCAGCAATGACAACTCCGGCAGTTCGGACCAGAACGGAGACTCGAAGTGACCGCAACC
>DATEIG010000395.1:0-2705 GCA_035279185.1 Mycobacterium sp. | reverse complement strand
GAATCCGGTTCTCGTGCAAGAACGTCTGGCCGACCTCTAGGCCGCGGTCGACCTCGCCGAGGATGGCGTCACCGGGCACCCGGACGTCGGTGAGTTCGACCTCGCCGTGGTCGGTGGGCATGTTGAACGTCCACCAGTAGTACGGCACCGTGAAGCCGGGCGTATCGGTGGGAACGAGGAACGCGGTGATGCCGCGGGCTTGCCCCGGTTCACCCGACGTGCGCGCGAACACCAAGTCATGGGTGGCGCGGTGCACGCCGGTGTTCCATCGCTTGGCACCGTTGATAACCCACTCGTCGCCGTCCAGGACGGCCGTGGTTTCCAACCAGGTCGCATCCGAGCCGTGGTTGGGCTCGGTCAGCCCGAACGCCATCGACCGCTCACCGGTGATCAGCGCCTCGGTCCAGTCCTTCTTCTGGGCTTCGGTGCCGAACCTGTCCATCATGATGACCTGCGGGAAGTTGCCGACGATCGACGACTCGTCCTGCAGGTCGTTGTGCAGGCCAAGGCCTTTGTGCGCGAGGTGTTCCCGAATCACCGCCATGTCGATGTTGCTGCCGTCGCGTCCACCGAACTGCGCCGGCAGGCCGTAGCGCAACCACCCGGCTTTGTCGGCGCGTCGCCGCATCTCGCCGAGCAGGTCCTCCCACTCGCGCCGCGGGATGCCGCCGTTGTCCCAGTCGGTGCGTGCGTTCTCGCGACGGTGGTCGAAGTACTGGGTGTTCTCGCGTTCCAGCGGTTTGATCTCAGCCTCGATGAACGCGTCCATCTCGTCCAGCAGACCCGGAAGGTGCTCAGGGAGAGCAAAATCCACGATGATCCCTTTCTTGTCTAGAACCCGTACAGCGTCTTCTTCCAGATCGTCGACAGCGTTGCGACGGCGTCCTCGTCGTTGATCTCCAACCCCAGGTTCGAGCGGCCGACGAAGACGGTGGTGAAGTTCTCGAACAGCAGCGCGATCGCCGCGGCGGTGTGTTCGGGGTTGAGCTCGGTGCCGTGGCCCTGCTCCTGCGCGCGCCGCACGGATGCCGCAACGATGTCCATGCCGAAGCGCCGGAACTCGTTCTGCACGTCGGCGAACCGCTTCTGGGTGGCGGCGAGCTGCGCGACCGCGATCATGATGCCGATGTTCTGTTTGAACATGTTCCAGTAGCCGGTGACCACCGTGCGGAAGAACTCGCTGCTGTCGGGGGATTGGGGTAGCTGCAAGCTCAACCCCGACGGTGTCACGATGTCGCGGAGGAAGGATTCGGCCAGCGCGGCGAGCAGATCCTCCTTGTCGGTGTAGTACCGGTAGAACACCGCGGGCGACTTACCCGCTGCGGACGTGATGTCGGCCAACGTGGTGCCGTGGAAACCGCGTTCAGCGAACAGCTTTCTGGCCGCCTGCTCGATCGCGAGCCGCGTCTGGCGGCCCTTCGGCGTCAGCGTCTCCGCGGGCATGGGCTATGTGCCGAGCAGCCGGTCGCCGGCGCGCAGGAGTGCCCCCGGCAACTCGTGTCCGACGGCGGTTTGGGCGACCCGCGCCGCCGCGATCGTCGCCTCGAGGTCGACGTCGACGTGAATCCCGCTGTCGCGCAACAGGTACACCAGGTCTTCTGTGGCGATGTTGCCACTCGCGCCCGGCGCGAACGGGCAGCCGCCGAGCCCGCCGACCGACGCGTCGAGGCGCGTGATGCCCGCCTCCACCGCGGCATACGCACTCGCCAGCCCGGCGCCGCGGGTGTTGTGGAAATGCGCGCCGAGCGGCACGTCGTCGATCAGTGGGCGAACCTGCGCGACCAGGTCGGTGACCCGCTTCGGCGTGGTGGTGCCGATGGTGTCGGCGATCGCCAGCCGGTCGGCGCCGGCGTCACGGGCCGCCGTCACGATGTCGAGCACACGCTGCGGAGGCGTCGGCCCGTCGAACGGGCAGTCCCACGCGGTGGCGATGATGACCTCGACGGTGGCGCCGCTGTCGTGCGCGATGGCGACGATGTCACCGATCTGGGCGACGGCCTCGGCGGTGGACTTGCCGACGTTGGCGCGGCTGTGGCCGTCGGCGGCCGATACCACGTACTCGATGGATCCCAGCCCCGCCGCGATCGCACGCTTGGCGCCGTTCGGGCTGGCGACAAGGGCGGAGAACTCGACGCCGTCAAACCTCGCGAGCTCGGCGGCCAGTTCGGCGGCATCGGCGAGCGCCGGCACCTTGCTGGGTGAGACGAACGCCGTCGCCTCGACCTCCTTCACGCCGGTGGCGACGATCGCCTCGAGCAGCGCGACCTTGTCCGCCAGTGAGATCGGCGCTTCGATCTGCAGGCCGTCGCGCATCGCGACCTCGCGGATGTCGACATGCTCTGGTAGTGGGGTCATACGACACCCGCCTCCTTCAACGCGGCCAACTCGTCGTCGGTCCTGCCGAGCAGGTCGCGGTACACCTCGTGGTTGTGTTGGCCCGGCCGCGCCGAACCGGCATTGCGGATGGTGCCGGGTGATTCCGAAAGCACCGGAACCACACCGGGTCCCTTGACGTTGCGTCCGATCCGTTCGTCCCAGTGGTCGGCGATCATCCCGCGCGCCTGCAGTTGCGGATCGGTCACGACTTCGGCCACGGTGTTGATCGGCCCGCTGATCACCCCCGCCTCCGACAGCGTCGAGATGATGTCGTCGGGGCTGCGCTGCGCGGCCCAGTCGCCGATGATCTTGTCGAGCTCGTCCTGATT
>DATEIG010000394.1:0-5306 GCA_035279185.1 Mycobacterium sp. | reverse complement strand
GGCCTGTGCGCTCTCGGCCTGCGGTTCAGCGAAGACCCGCTGTCACCGGCCGCGCGTTTCCAGACGCTCAAGAACCGGCTCGGTGATGCGTTCGAGGTCATCGAGATCAGCTCGAAAAAGGGCAACGAGCACGGCTTCGCCAAGATGGCGCACTCGGTGCTGACGCTCGAGGTCCGCGAGCAGGATGGGCACCCCGCCTACGAAGCCCGCAAGCGCGTCGTCGAATTCCTCAGGGAGAGGCTGGTTTAGCGGCCTCTTCGGGCTCGGCCGCGTCAGCCTGGGCGGCGTCAGCCTCGCTGTCCTGCTCGGCATCGCGGTCCGGCTCGGGTGCATCCGCATCGGACTTCTGCGCCCGCCGGGTAAGCCATCCCATGCGCCGCTTGTTCTTCTTCGATTTCTCGGTGTCGTCCTCGTCCTGCTGCTCGAGCGGAACACCTTTGTACACCGCAAGATAGACGCCGATGGTGGTGACGATCACGATCATCAGCACCGGCCCGATGACGATGCCGAACGCACCAAACATCGTGATACCGGCGAACACCGACAACAGCATCAACGCGGAGTCGAGGCGGGCCTCCCGCGGCACCAGAATCGGTCGTAGGACGTTGTCGATGTTGGTCACCACGATGATGTGGAACAGGATCACGAAGATGCCGCCGAAGACGTTGCCGAACAACATCATTCCGATGCCGAACGGAATCGAGATGACCCCGCTGCCGAGTGGGATCACCGACAGTGCGCTCAGCAGGATCGCAAAGATGAAGAACCCGTCGTGAAAGCCGCCGATGTAGATGGAGATCGCGCCAGCGACGCCCTGGCAGATGGCGATGATGAACTGCCCTCTGACCGTGCCGTTGACCATCGCGCCCATCTTGGTGAGATACAGGTCGGTGACCTCCTCGCCGAGCGGGTTCAATTTACGGATCAACTGCCGCACTGCTTCCTTGTTGGTCAGCAGCGAAATGAACACGTACAGAAAGAGAATCGCGGCGATGATGCCCCCGATGAGGCCACCCGCGGCGCCCTGGAGGGTGTGCAAGAGCCACTGGCCGCCGTTCTGGCCGACGGTCGTCATCGCGTTGCGGATCATCTCCGGCGTCACCGTGATGTCCGCAAAGGGCACCCGTGACAACAGTTCGTTGACGAACGCCAGCGTCTTGTCGCCCAGCGAGGACAGATCGGTCTTCTGGACCCAGTCGGCAACGCTTTTCACCATCTCGCTGATCTGCATGACGGCGATCAACACGATCAGGCCGATCGGCACGATCACGCTGGCGATCACCGCCAGCAGGGTCAGCGTCGCCGCAAGCCCAGTACCCATCCGCTTGGTCAGGCGGTCGTAGAGCGGGCTGAACAGATACGCCACGACCGCGGCGACCACGATGAGGATGAAGTACTGGCGCAGGAAGTACGCGCCGAACAGGATCGCGATGACCGTCGCGACCGCCAGCGCCCGCTTCTGGGTGAGCGTGAAGTCCGTCTTCATTGCGGCCACTGGCTTACCGTAGCCAGTCTGGCCCCCGCTAACCCGATTTGCGCTGGCGAATGTCCGTGCGCGCGGCGGCCTGATGCGACCGCTGACTCTTGATGAAGCCGATCGACGCGCGCTGCATCAGCCCCGGTGCCAGCCGCGCGAACAACCACTGTGCGTGGGCGCTGCGCGGTCTGACCAGCAGGGCCTTGTTGCGCTCGACGGCCCTGAGCGTGTCCTGCGCCAGCCGGTCTGCCGGGTAGGCCGCCTTCGAGCGGCCGCCCTGGAGGAAGTAGTTGCGACCGTCGAAGCCGCCGATCGCACCCTTGTCGAGAAGGGGTGTTTCGACCGCCGACGGGCACACCGCGGTGACGCCGACGCCGTGCGCGGCTGCCTCGCTGCGCAAAGCCAGTGACAGCCCGACGATGGCGTGCTTGGTCATCACGTAGCTGGTGATCTGCCCGGCCGCCGTGAGCCCGGCCATCGACGCGGTGTTGACGATGTGGCCGCCGCCCTGCGTGATCATCTGCGGGTAGGCCGCCGTGACGCCGTGCACCACTCCGCGGATGTTGACGTCGATGATCGCGTTCCACTGCTCGAGGGTCAGCAGCTCGGTGTCGCCGCCCCACACGATGCCCGCGTTGTTGAACATCAGGTCCAGCCGTCCGGTGCGGTCCACAACCTCATCCACCGCGGCTTGCACCGCGACGGGATCGGTGACATCGAGGCGGGCGGACCTGGCGCGTGCGCCGAGGGACGACGCGGTGCGTTCGGCGGCCTCGGCGTCGACGTCGGTACAGACGACGTCGGCCCCCGCGGCGACCAACGCCCTGCACAGCGCCGCGCCGATACCCGAGCCGGCGCCGGTCACCAGACTGGTCTTGCCGGTGAAACTCACTGCGCCTCAGCCAGTTTCATGACATGCCCGAGCACATCCGGGTATCGCTTGAGGTGGGCGCCGCCGTTGAGGTCGAGCACCTCACCCGTCAGCCAGCCCGCCTTGGGCGAGCACAGGAAGACCACCGCGTCGGCGATCTCCTCGGGCTTGCCCGCGCGGCCGAGCGCGGTGTTCTCGACGTAATCCTCGACGAGGCCGGGGACGAGATGCGAGCCCTCGGTGAGCGGGGTGTCGACGAAGCCGGGAGAGATGGCGTTGACGCGGATGCCGCGCGGTCCCATCTCGAGCGCGGCGACCTGGGTGAGCATCGACACGCCCGCCTTCGCCGAGCAGTACGCGCTCATCCCGATCGCGGCCTGCCTGCCGTTCAGGGAACTGATCGTCACCAGCGAGCCGCCCTCCCGCAGGTGTTGGCCGGCGTACTTGGCGACGATGAACGAGCCGGTGAGGCAGACGTCGATGACGCCGCGGAACTCGTCGACGGCGAGATCGGTGATCAGGCCGAGGCTGCCGAACCCGGCGCAGTTCACCACGATGTCGAGCGCGCCGATCCGCTCGAAAAGCGTTTGCACCGAGGCCTCGTCGGTCACGTCGACCTCCGCCGCGGTGTGCGGTTCGCCGAGTTCCTCGGCTCTGGCTCTGGCGCCGTCGACATTGCGATCGGCGAGCGTGACGCGACAGCCGTCGGCGGCCAGGGCTCGCGCGCTTGCCCAGCCGATTCCGGATGCGGCGCCGACCACGACGGCGATCCGGTCGCTACCGTTGCTCATCCCGTTGGCCTTTCGACGGTGGTGGAACGTGTTCCAATTTAGCCCCTTGTCACACTCGACCGGTGACCGAATTGACGATGTCCGAATCGATCCATGTGGCAGTGCCGCCCGAGCAGCTCTACGCGATGGTGTCCGATGTGACGCGAACCGGTGAGTGGAGCCCGATCTGCAAGGCCTGTTGGTGGGACGAGGGGGACGGCCCGCGCGTCGGCGCGTGGTTCACCGGCCGCAACGAAACGCCGGAGCGGACGTGGGAAACCCGCAGCCAGGTGGTCGCCGCTGACCCGCCGCGGACGTTCGCCTGGGAGGTCAACAACGGCTGGGTGCACTGGGAGTACCAGTTCGAGCCCGACGGCGACGGCACCCGGCTCACCGAGCGCTGGGAGTTCCTGCCCGCAGGCATCGCGGGTTTCCACGAACGGTACGGCGCCGATGCCGAGGCTCAGATCCAGCAGCGCAGTGACGCCGCCCGCAGTGGCATCCCCGCCACGCTGGCCGCGATCAAGAAGGCCGCCGAGGCCTGATCGTTCGCTCGCAAGATCGGTGTGGGCCGGTTATTGTCGCCGCACGCAGCGAAATCCGATGTGGCTCATGCCCGTATCGACCATCTGCGGACGCCGGGCGGCGGGGCGGTAGCGCAGGCAGTAACTGTCGGCGCACAGAAACGAGCCGCCCTTGATCACCCTGCGCGGTACCCGGAATTGCGGTTGCCGCGGGTCATAGCTCCCCGCCTCGCAGCAGCCGTCGCCGTCGCGGGTGTCGGCATACCAGTCGGTGGTCCACTCCCAGGTGTTGCCCGCCATGTCGAAGAGCCCGTAGTCGTTGGCCGGGAAGCTGCCGACGGGTGTGGTGCGGCCATATCCGGGGTCGGGGCGCCACGGGAAGTCGCCGTGCCAGTAGTTCGCCAGTTTCTGGTCCGCCGCCTCGGGTCGGTCGCCCCATGTGTACGTCGCCGAGGGCCGACCTCCGCGTGCGGCGACCTCCCATTCCGCCTCCGTCGGAAGCGCCAGACCCGCCCAGTACGCGTAGGTTTCGGCGTCCTCGTAGGCGACGTGGACGACGGGGTGGTCGGCGCGTTTGGCGATCGACGAGTGCGGTCCCACGGGATGGCGCCATGACGCGCCGGGCGTCCACGCCCACCACTGGCTGAGGTGCCGCAGGTCGACGGGACCCTGCGTGCGGGTGAACACCATCGAGCCCGGTTGCAGGTTCTCGGCAGGCGCATCGGGGTAGTCGGCGGGGTTCAGCGCGCGCTCGGCGACCGTGACATAGCCTGTGGCGTCGACGAATTCGGCGAACTGGGTGTTGGTGACAGCGTGCGTTGCGATCCAGAACGCGTCGACGCTGACGGTGTGCGCGGGTCCCTCCTCGGGATAGTGTGCGTCAGACCCGACGACGGCTGTCTGCGCGGGAATGCGCACCAGATCGTGCCTAGTGTGCATGCAGATCGTCTTTCTGGGGGATTTCGCTCTCTTTCACGATCTCTACGCACACTAGGCGAAGACGGTCGCCCAGTCGTTCTTCATGCTGACGACGGTCCAGCCGCGAGACTGCGCCTCGTCGAGTGACTTCTCCGCGCCTGCGACATAGTCGAATTCACGGTCGGCGTCGTCGTGCAGCACCAGCATGCACAGCGACGGGCCGGGTCCTGCCGCGGTGTGCTCGAGCATCTGGATGTCGCCGTTGGAGTTGCCCGCCGCGAAGATCGGCCGTCGACCCGTCCGCCCCCAGATGCGCACCGGCTTGACGGGCCCGTCGTCGAGGAACTCCGGTGTGGCCGTGGTGCGTAGGTGCCCGTCGACGTAGTCCAGGCCGACGGAACTGCCGATGACCCGCTCCGGCGGGATGCCGTACATCTGCATGGTGACGGGCCGCATGAAGTCCCGGCCGCCGCCGGAGGCGATGTAGTTTGTGAACCCGTTGTCCTCGAGGTAGCGCAGCAGCTCGACCATCGGAAAGTATCCGCATGCGGTATACGGCCGGCCAAGTGTCGGATGCTTGCCGTCGGCGAAGAATGCCTTCACCCGTTCGGAATGCTCCTCGACCGTCAGCCCGGCATACGCCGAAAGGATGCCCGCGGTAAGCACTCCGAGCAGCGAGTCGTCGCCGTTGTAGTGCTTGGTGACGGCGTCGCCGAACCACCCGAGGTCGCCTTCGGCCGCCGCCT
>DATEIG010000393.1:0-5240 GCA_035279185.1 Mycobacterium sp. | reverse complement strand
CTTGACCACGAACGACGCCGGGAACGCGTCCTTGCCTGCGACGTCCTTGTATTGCGGGAACTTCTTGATCGCATCGTTGTAGGCGTCGTCGCGGTTGAGGAAGCGGACCGAGCGGACGTCGTCGCGGTCCTCGATCTTCTGCCGCAGCGACTTACACGGATCGGCATCGCACGTCGGGTCGTTGGCCGACACGTCGTTGGTGAGGAACACCTGGCTCTCCACCCGGTCCAGGTAGATCGCGCGGGAGTTGTCGGCGAGCCGCACGACCAGCAGACCGCCACCGAACAACCCGATGGAGATCGCGGTGGTCAGGATCATCGCGACCGTCATGGTGACGTTGCGGCGAAGACCGGTCCAGACCTCGTTGAGCAGGAACCCGAAGCGCACTAGCGATCCATTCCGTAGATGCCGCGCTGCTCGTCGCGAACGAGACGGCCGAGGCTGAGCTCGACGACGCGCTGGCGCATCGAGTCGACGATGTGATGGTCGTGCGTCGCCATCAACACCGTGGTCCCGGTGCGGTTGATGCGCTCGAGCAGATCCATGATGTCCTTACTGGTCTCGGGGTCGAGGTTGCCCGTCGGCTCGTCCGCCAGCAGGACGAGCGGCCGGTTGACGAACGCCCTGGCGATCGCGACGCGCTGCTGCTCGCCGCCAGACAACTCACCTGGCAGCCGGTTGGCCTTCCCCGACAGTCCGACCATCTCGAGCACATCGGGCACCACCCGATTGATCACGTCCGGGCGCTTGCCGATCACCTCGAGAGCGAACGCGACGTTCTCGAAGACGGTCTTCTGCTGCAGCAGCCGGAAGTCCTGGAACACGCACCCGATCACCTGCCGCAAGCTGGGGATATGACGGCCGGGCAGCTTGTTGACGTGGAACTTCGACACCCGCACGTCGCCATCGGTCGGGTGCTCCTCGGCAAGCAGAAGACGCATGAACGTCGACTTCCCCGAGCCAGACGGGCCGATGAGGAAGACGAACTCCCCCTTGTCGATCCGGACCGACACATTGTCGAGCGCCGGTCGCGCCGAGGACTTGTACTGCTTGCTGACGTGGTCGAGCGTGATCATCACGGCACGCCAGTGTAGCGGTGGGACAAGGCAAACTCCGTCGCGCTATCTCGGGGCTTCTGGGGTCGCGGGCACGGTTCCCGGTACCGGCGGTGCCGTCGTCGGCGCCGTCACCGTCGGAGTCTGGGTCAACGTCTGGGGGCCCAACGGACCGAGCGGACCGTCCGGGTCGACCACCGTCGTCGTCGGCGTCGGCGACGTCGGGCTGGTGGTGTCGTCGGGTCCCGGGGTCGTCGTCTCCGTCGTGGTCGTCGTCGGCGGCGTCGTTGTCGTCGTGTACTCGGGCTCCTTGGGCCGGCGCACCTGCGTGCGGGGCACCCAGGTGTAGTTGGGGTCCGGCACGAAACCCGGGGGCACGACGGCGGGCGTCGGCTGCTCGGGGACCGCGGGCTCCGGCTGCACGTTCTGCTGCACCCAGAACAGCGCGAGGAACACCACGACGAGCACGATCGTCGACACACGGAACCGGCCGCCGAGCTTCGCCTTGAACCACGACGTCTTGAACCTCGATGTCATGACTTCTGCTCCGGCGCCCGCTGCGTCTGGTCATCCTCGGACCCCTCGGCCGGGTGCGGTAGGGAGGCGACCGACGGCGCGTTCCCGTCGGAGGACACGATGCCGGCCCGGCGCAGAGCCCTGACCACCAGCACGCGGATGCGCCGTCCCACCTCGTACTGCTTGCCCGGCAGCGTGCGCGCCACCATTCGCAGGTTCACGGTGTCCAACTCGATGCTCTCCACACCCATCAACTGCGGGGTATCGAGCAGGAGGTCCTTGAGCGCCGGGTCCTCCGTGGACGCCTCCGCCACGTCGTGCAGCACATCGTTGACCACGTTCAGGTCGGCCGACGTCGGGACCGGGATGTCGACGACGGCGCGGGCCCAGTCCTTGGACAGGTTGAGCGTCTTGACGATCTGCCCGTTCGGAATGACGAACATCTCACCTTCGGTCGAACGCAGCTTCGTGACGCGCAGCGTGACGTCTTCCACGGTTCCTTCCGCGGGCGCCGCGATGCCCGCGACTGTGAGCGACACCAAATCACCGAAGCCGTACTGCTTTTCAGTGATGATGAAGAACCCGGACAGCAGGTCCTGGACGAGGCGCTGGGCGCCGAAACCGAGTGCAGCGCCGAGTACGGCGGCGGGCGCGACGAGCGAGCCGACCGGTATCGCCAAAATGTCGGTGACCTCGACGGCGACGATCACGAACAGCAGAGCGACCGAAACCCACGAGACCACGGACGCGACGGCTTGGCGGTGCTTGCTGCTTTCCGAGCGAACCAATTGGTCGCTCTCCTGGTATCCGGCGTCGATGCGCCTGACCACCCTGTTCGCTGTCCAGTTGATGAACCGCGCCGCCAGCAGACCGCCGATCAGCAGCAGTGCGATGCGCACGCCGCGGTCCAGGATCCAGACGCCGAGGTTGCCTTGCCAAAAGCCTTGCCAGCTCTCGGTGACGTTCAGTGCAAGTACCGTGCTATTCGTCATCGTGTGTGTTGCGCCAACGGATTCCAGCCTCGAGGAATCCGTCGATATCTCCGTCCAGTACCGCTGCGGGGTTGCCGACCTCGTACTCGGTGCGCAGGTCCTTGACCATCTGGTACGGATGCAAGACGTAGGACCGCATCTGGTTTCCCCACGAACTGCCGCCGTCGCCCTTCAACGCATCCATCTCAGCGCGCTCTTCTAAACGCTTGCGTTCCAACAGCTTTGCTTGAAGAACGCGCATTGCCGAGACCTTGTTCTGCAACTGCGATTTTTCGTTCTGGCAGGTGACCACGATACCGGTCGGGATGTGGGTGAGTCGAACGGCGGAGTCAGTGGTGTTCACCGACTGCCCGCCAGGACCGCTGGAGCGGTAGACGTCGACGCGGACGTCGTTCTCAGGGATGTCGATGTGGTCGGTGGTTTCGGTCACCGGCAGCACCTCGACCTCGGCGAAGGAGGTCTGCCGTCGGCCCTGGTTGTCGAATGGGCTGATCCGCACCAGCCGGTGCGTGCCCTGCTCCACCGAAAGCGTGCCGTAGGCGAAGGGGGCGTGCACAGCGAAGGTCGCGCTCTTGATGCCCGCCTCCTCGGCGTACGACGTGTCGTACACCTCGACCGGATACTTGTGCTGTTCGGCCCACCGGACGTACATCCGCATCAGCATCTCGGCCCAGTCAGCGGCATCCACTCCGCCCGCACCGGAGCGAATGTTGACCAGTGCCTCGCGCTCGTCGTACTCGCCGGAGAGCAGCGTCCGGACTTCCATCGCCTCGATGTCCTCACGCAGCTGCTTGAGCTCCGCATCGGCCTCGGCGACCTCATCGCTGCCACCCTCCTCGGCGGCCAACTCGTAGAGCACGGGAAGGTCGTCCAGACGCTGGCGCAGTTCCTCTACACGCCGCAGCTCACCCTGAGCGTGCGACAGCTCACTGGTGACCTTCTGGGCGCGGGCCTGGTCGTCCCAGAGTTTCGGGTCCGACGCCTCGCTTTCGAGCGTCCCGATGCGGCTCCGCAATCCATCGACATCGAGCACCCGCTCCACCGTCGTCAGGGTGGCGTCGAGGGCGGCGATATCTGCTTGACGGTCAGGATCCACGGGAATTCAGGGTACCGGCCAGGCAGTTCTTGCTGACCAGCGGCAGCACGGCAGGCCCGCGTTCTAGAGTCTGGTGGGGGAACCAGCCTGGCGGCACACGCGACAGCCCCTTGCTTGTCGCCGGGCAGCGACAGTTAGGCACACATCCATGCCTCAGAGGCGCCCGTACCACGTGGCGATCGTCGGCTCAGGCCCGTCCGGCTACTTTGCCGCGGCCTCTTTGTTGAAATTCGCAGACGCTGACGACGACGCCGATGTGCGAGTCGACATGATCGAGATGCTGCCGACGCCCTGGGGCCTCGTGCGCTCCGGCGTCGCTCCGGACCATCCGAAGATCAAGTCGATCAGCGCCCAGTTCGAGAAGACCGCGCTGGATCCGCGATTCCGGTTCTTCGGCAACGTCGTGGTCGGCGACCACGTGCAGACGACCGAGCTGGCAGAACGCTACGACGCCGTGGTCTACGCCGTCGGCGCGCAATCCGACAGGGCGCTGGGCATCCCGGGTGAGGACCTGCCCGGCAGCGTCGCTGCCGTCGACTTCGTGGGCTGGTACAACGCCCACCCGCACTTCGAGGAGATGGCGCCCGACCTGTCGACCGGGCGCGCCGTGGTCGTCGGCAACGGCAACGTCGCGCTGGACGTCGCCCGCATCCTCGTGACCGACCCTGACGTCCTCGCCACCACCGACATCGCCGATCACGCGTTGAAGGTGCTGCACGACCGCGGCGTCGAAGAGGTGCTCATCATCGGCAGGCGCGGGCCGCTGCAGGCCCCGTTCACGACGCTCGAGTTGCGCGAGCTCGGCCACCTCGAGGGGCTCGGCGACGTCGACGTCATTGTCGACCCGGCCGATTTCGCCGACATCACCGACGAGGATCTCGAAGCCGCAAGCAAGACCGTGCGCAACAACATCAAGGTGTTGCGCGGCTACGCCGAGACCGCGCCGAAGGGCGCCAAGCGGCGGATCGTGTTCCGGTTCCGCACCTCGCCGATCGAGATCAAGGGCGAGGACAAGGTCGAATCGATCGTGCTTGGCCGCAACGAGTTGGTCGCCGACGACAGCGGACGCGTGTCGGCCAAGGACACCGGCGAACGCGAAGAGCTACCCGCACAGCTCATCGTTCGCGCGGTCGGTTACCGGGGTGTGGAGACGCCGGGCCTGCCGTTCGACGAGCGCAGCGGCACCATCCCGCACAGCTCCGGCCGGATCGAGGGCAGCCGCAACGAGTACGTGGTGGGCTGGATCAAACGCGGTCCGACGGGCGTCATCGGCAGCAACAAGAGCGACTCGCAGGAGACCGTCGACACGCTGCTCGCCGATCTCGGCGGCGCCTCGCTGACGGACCGCCCCGAGAACCACTCCGAGTCGCTCGCCGAATGGTTCGTCGAACGTCAGCCGAAGGTCGTCACCGACGACCACTGGAAGATGATCGACGAGCACGAGCGCTCGTCGGGCGGAACCGGCGGCAGGCCGCGGGTGAAGCTGACCAGTGTTGCCGAGCTGCTGCGAATAGCGCACGGCTGAAACGCTTTCGAGCGGTTCACTGTGTCGGCGGCAGGATCGAGTCGGCCTCGATCGTC
>DATEIG010000392.1:0-4829 GCA_035279185.1 Mycobacterium sp. | reverse complement strand
TCGCCGTCAAACCGCATGAGGACTGACGTGGCGTAGGTCACCATTGTTTCGGCGGCGTTTCGTCCGTCGCGCACGCGGCCACGACTCGGAAGTGAGCGGGTGTTGACGCCGCGGTCACGGTTGGGCAATCGGTGCGGAATGGCTCCGCGTGAGCCTTGGTCTCGTGAAGATGCTGAGCCGGAACCGCAACATCGCCCACTGGGACGCCGAGGACGTCGAGGCCTGGGAGGGCGGCGGCGCCAAGGTTGCGAAACGCAACCTGGTGTTCTCGATCTTCGCCGAACACGTGGGCTTCTCGATCTGGTCCATCTGGTCGGTGATGGTCCTGTTCATGCCACAGAGCACCTACCACATCGATCCGGCGGGGAAGTTCTATCTGGTGGCGCTGCCCACACTCGTCGGCGCCGCGATGCGCATCCCCTACACCGTGGCGCCCGCGAAGTTCGGCGGCCGCAACTGGACGATCGTCAGCGCGCTGCTGCTCCTGGTGCCGACGGTGTTGACGCTGTGGGTGATGAAACGGCCCGACTCGTCGTACACGACGTTCATGGTCGTCGCGGCGTTCGCCGGTGTCGGCGGCGGGAACTTCGCCTCGTCGATGACGAACATCAACGCGTTCTACCCGCAGCGTCTGAAGGGTTGGGCACTCGGCCTCAACGCGGGCGGCGGCAACATCGGCGTGCCCGTCATCCAGCTGGTGGGTCTCCTGGTCATCGCCACCGTCAGCAACACCGCACCCGAAATCGTCTGCGCCATCTACCTTGTCGGGATCGCGATGGCGGCGCTGTGTGCGGCGCTGTTCATGGACAACCTCGGTAATCAGCGGTCGAACCTCGGCGCGATGGCCGAGGCGCTGCGATTTCGCGACTCATGGGTGATGAGCTTCCTCTACATCGGCACGTTCGGGTCCTTCATCGGGTTCTCCTTCGCCTTCGGCCAGGTGCTGCAGATCAACTTCCTCGCAGGCGGCGACAGCGCAGCGGAGGCGGCGTTGCATGCCGCGCAGATCGCCTTCATCGGCCCGCTGCTCGGGTCGATCGCCCGCCCGTACGGCGGCAAACTGTCCGACCGCATCGGCGGCGGCAAGGTCACCATGTACACGTTCATCGCCATGATCTTCGCAGCGGGCATCCTCGTCGCCGCCGGAACGTTGGACGACGGAGCGGCGGCCGCACCGACCGGCGGCCAGATGGCCGGCTACGTCGCCGGTTTCATCCTTCTGTTCATCCTGTCGGGGATCGGCAACGGCTCCACCTACAAGATGATCCCGTCGATCTTCGAGGCGAAGGCGCAGAGCCACGACGGGTGGAGTCGAGACGAGAAGGCCGCGTGGTCGCGCAGCATGTCCGGTGCGCTCATCGGGTTCGCGGGTGCGATCGGCGCGCTCGGCGGCGTCTTCATCAACGTCGTCCTTCGGGCGTCCTACGTCGGGGAGGCGAAGTCGGCCACCAACGCGTTCTGGGTGTTCCTCGCGTTCTACGTCGTCTGCGCAGTCGTGACGTGGGCGGTGTTCCTCCGGATGCGGCACGCGCGCAGCAGGAGTGGCGAGTTGGCGGGTCCGATTCCCGCGCCGGCGGGTTGACACCGGCATGACGGTCACCCGCACGGCGTGCTCCTACTGCGGGGTCGGCTGCGGCATCGAGATCACCACCGACGCGGGCTCGCCCGTGATCGCGAAGGTGTCGGGGGACAAGCTGCACCCCGCCAACTTCGGGCGGTTGTGCACCAAGGGCGCGACGCACGCCGAGATGATGGCCGCAGACGAGGGTCGGCTGAGGTCGGCGCTGATGCGGCCGTCGCGTGACGACGATCCGGTGCCGACCGCCGTCGACGACGCGGTGGCCGAGGCGGGCGGGCGGCTACGCGCAATCGTCGACGAGCACGGACCCGACGCGGTTGCGCTGTACGTGTCCGGCCAGATGTCGATCGAGGCACAGTATCTCGCCACCAAGCTGGCCAAGGGCTTCCTGCGCACCGTGCACATCGAGTCGAACTCGCGGCTGTGCATGGCCAGCGCGGGCACCGGTTTCAAACAGTCGCTGGGTGCCGACGGCCCACCCGGTTCCTACGCCGACTTCGATTGCACCGACTTGTTCTTCGTCATCGGCTCGAACATGGCCGACTGCCATCCGATCCTGTTTCTCCGCATGGCGGACCGGTTGAAGGCGGGAGCCAAACTGATCGTGGTGGACCCGCGTCGCACGGAGACCGCGAAGCGTGCCGACCTCTACCTGCAGATCAGGCCGGGCACCGACCTCGCCCTGCTGAACGGTCTGCTGCATCTGCTCGTCGAAAACGGCGACATCGACGGTGATTTCATCGCCGAGCACACCGACGGCTGGGCAGCCATGCCCGCCTTTCTCGCCGACTACCCGCCGCGGCGGGTGTCCGAGATCACCGGTATTCCCGAGGCCGACATTCGCGCCGCCGCCCGCATGATCGCCGAGGCGGGGGACTGGATGTCCTGCTGGACGATGGGGCTGAACCAGAGCACGCACGGCACGTGGAACACCAACGCGATCTGCAACCTGCACCTGGCCACCGGGGCCATCTGCCGCCCGGGCAGCGGACCGATGTCGCTCACCGGTCAGCCCAACGCCATGGGTGGCCGCGAGATGGGGTACATGGGGCCGGGCCTGCCGGGTCAGCGATCGGTGGCCTCGGCGGCCGACCGCGCCTTCGTCGAGCAGCAGTGGGGCCTGCCCGAGGGGACGATTCGCGACGACGTCGGCCCCGGCACGGTCGCGATGTTCGAGCAGCTCTCGGCAGGCGACATCAAGGCGTGCTGGATAATCTGCACCAATCCCGTTGCGACCGTGGCAAACCGGCAGACCGTCATCGCCGGTCTGCAGGCTGCCGAACTGGTGATCACCCAGGACGCGTACGAGGCGACGGCGACCAACCGCTACGCCGACATCGTGCTGCCGGCCGCGCTGTGGGCGGAAACCGACGCGGTGATGGTGAACTCGGAGCGCAACGTCACGCTGCTGCAGGCGGCGGTCCCGCCCGTCGGTCAGGCCCGGCCGGACTGGCAATTGATCTGTCAGGTCGCCGCACACCTGGGCTTCGGCGCGCACTTCGACTTCTCCTGCAGCGAGGAGGTTTTCGACGAGATCCGCCGATTCTCCAACCCGACAACGGGATACGACCTGCGCGGCGTCAGCTACACCCGGCTCCGACAGACGCCGCTGCAGTGGCCGTGCCCGCCCGACGATGCTGACCGACACCCGATCCGCTACCTCAACGACGGCGTCAGCCAGGACCTTTTCGTCGACGCCGACGGGCACCGGCCGCGGCTGGCGTTTCCGACCCCGTCGCGCAGGGCGGTGTTTCACGCGCGGCCGCACATGGATCCGCGCGAGATGCCCGACGACGACTACCCGTTGGTGCTCAACACCGGCCGGCTGCCGCACCAGTGGCACACCATGACAAAGACGGGGCGGGTCGCCAAGCTCAACAAGCTCGACAGCGGACCGTTCGTCGAACTGCACCCGACGGACGCTGCCGCGCTGGGGATCGCCGACGGCCAACAGGTCGAACTCGTGTCCCGTCGCGGTGCGGTGGTGCTGCCCGCGGTGCTCTCCGAGCGGGTGCGACGGGGGGACTGCTTCGCGCCGTTTCACTGGAACGACGAGCACGGCGAGAATGTGACCGTCAACGCGGTCACCAACGACGAAGTCGACGCGGATTCGCTGCAACCGGAGTTCAAGGCGTGCGCGGTGCGCGCGACGCCGATCGGCGCGGCCCCGGTCCGCATGCCACAGACCGTCGTCGGTGAGGGCCGCGGCCCGCTTGTGCTGTGGGCGTCCCAGACCGGCACCGCGGAAGACGTTGCGGCCCGGGTGGCCCGCAGGCTCGGCGAGTCGCAATTGGTCAGCATGGACGAGATGCCGCTGTCGCGGCTGGCGTCGGCCCGCGACGTGCTGATCGTCACCAGCACCTTCGGCGACGGCGGTCCGCCCGACAACGGCGCAGGCTTCTGGCATCGGCTGGCGGCGTCCGATGCGCCCGCGCTCGACGGTGTGCGCTACGCGGTGCTGGGCATCGGCGATCGGTCCTACGCCGACTTCTGCGGTCATGCGAAGTCGATCGACGGCAGGCTGGCCTCGCTCGGGGCCTCGAAGCTGGTGGATCGAACCGAGTGCGAGGCCTACGACAGCGGACCGATGTCGCAGTGGGCCGATGACGTCGCCGAAGCGCTGGGGGTGACGGCGGGACCGGACACCGTCGCCGATGAGCCGTTCACCCGAGCCGATCCCGTGCTGGCCCGGCTGTGCCGCAACACCGTGCTGACCGGCCCCGCATCGGCAAAAGAGGTGCGGCAGCTGGGCTTTGACATATCCGAGTTCGATGTGGAGTACTCCGTGGGAGATTCGCTCGGGGTGTGCGCCGTCAACAGCCCCGCCGTCGTCGACGCCTGGTTGGCCGCGACGGGACTCGTCGGCACGGAGACGGTGGAGGTCGATGGCGTCCGCCGCCAACTCCGCGAGGCGTTGATGCGGTTCTACGACATCTGCCGTGTCACTCCGGACCTCCTTCGCTTCGTCGCCGAGAACTGCGCGGGCCGTGAGGTGTCGAAGATGTTGCGGGCACCGTCGGATCGGCGCGACAAGTGGCTGGCGGGCCGCAACGGCCTCGACATCGTCGAGCAGTTCAACGTGCGCGCCGAACCGTCGCAGTGGCAGGAGGTGTTGGTGCGGCTGACGCCGCGGAACTACTCGATCTCGTCGAGCCCGTTGGTCAGCCCCCACGAGGTGCAGTTGACGGTGTCGGTGGTGCGGTATCGGGGCGCCGGCGGCGCCCAGCGCGGCGGGGTGTGCTCGACGTAT
>DATEIG010000391.1:0-9646 GCA_035279185.1 Mycobacterium sp. | reverse complement strand
TGTTCGTCGCGTTCCGTGACTCCGTCGCCGCCGTGGCTCCGCGCGCGGCGGTCACCGCGGGAACCTGCAATGCGCTCCACATCTGGGCCAACGCCGGGCAGGTGGGCGCCGACTTCGTCGGTATCCCCGGCGCCGCAGGCACCGTCGCAGCGGACAAGAAGCCACAGGTCGTGGGCATCTTCACCGAGATGAGAACCGCCGCCCAGCCGGGCCTCTCGGCCCGCATCGACGTCGACACCCGCTTCATCACGTCGCCGACGGCGCTCAAGTCGCTGGTCATGGCGCTGGGCGTCGCATCGGTCCTCGGCTCGATCGTGGCGCTCGCGCTGCTCGACCGGGCCGGCGGCAGGCGGATCCCCGGGCTGTGGCGGCGGTTCCTCCGGGCCGGACCGGTCACGTGGGTCACCGACGTCGGCGTGGTCGGCACGCTGCTGCTGTGGCACGTCATCGGCGCCACCTCGTCCGACGACGGCTACAACCTCGCGATCGCGCGGGTGTCCACGGACGCCGGGTACACGGTCAACTACTACCGGTACTTCGGCGCCACCGAAGCGCCGTTCGACTGGTATCAGAGCGTGCTGGCCCACATGGCCGCCGTCAGCACGGCAGGAGTGTGGATGCGGCTGCCCGCCACCGCGGCGGCGATCGCCACCTGGCTGATCATCAGCCGCTGCATGCTGCCCCGGCTCGGCAGGCGGCTGTCGGTCAACCGGGTCGCGGTGCTCACCGCGGGCGCGGTGTACCTGGCCGCGTGGCTGCCGTTCAACAACGGCCTGCGGCCCGAACCGATCATCGCGTTCGGCACGGTCGCGGCGTGGGTGCTCGTCGAGAACGCGATCGGGACCCGCAGGCTGTGGCCCGCGGCGGCGGCGATCGTCGTCGCGATGTTCAGCGTCACCACGGCGCCGCAGGGGCTGATCGCGCTGGCGCCCCTCCTCGTCGGCGCCCGCGCCATTGCGCGCCACGTGCGCTACCGCAGGGCGGTCGACGGTCTGCTGGCGCAGATCGCCCCGCTGGCGGCGGCGTTGTCGCTGATCTTCGTGATCGTGTTTCGGGACCAGACGCTGGCCACCGTCGCGGAGTCCGCGCGCATCAAGTACGTCGTCGGCCCGACCATCGCCTGGTACCAGGAGTTCCTGCGCTACTACTTCCTCACCGTGGAGGACAGCGCCGACTCGTCGCTGACCCGCCGCTTCGCCGTGCTGGTGATGCTGCTGTGCCTGTTCGGCATGATCGCGGTGCTGCTGCGCCGCGGGCACATGCCCGGGGTGGCGTCGGGGCCGGTGTGGCGGTTGATCGGGTCCACCGGTGTCGGACTGCTGCTGTTGACGTTCACGCCGACGAAGTGGGCCGTGCAGTTCGGCGCGTTCGCCGGGCTGGCGGGCGCGCTCGGCGCGGTGACGGCGTTCGTCTTCGCCCGCGTCGGCCTGCACACCCGGCGGAACCTCGCGCTCTACGTGACCGCGCTGCTCTTCATATTGGCGTGGGCCACATCGGGTATCAACGCCTGGTTCTACGTCGGCAACTACGGTGTTCCCTGGTTCGACAAGCAACCGGTGATCGCGGGCGTCCCGGTCACGTTCATCTTCCTGGTGCTGGCGATCGTGACGGGTCTGCTGGCCGGTTGGCTGCACTTCCGGATGGACTACGCGGGGCACACCGAGGTGGCCAACACCGGCCGCAACCGCGCGCTCGCGTCGACGCCGCTGCTCGTCGTCGCGGTGATCATGGTCGTGCTCGAGGTCGGTTCGATGGCCAAGGGCGCGGTCGGGCGCTACCCCGTCTACACCACCGCGAAGGCCAACGTCGAGGCGCTGGCATCGGGTCTGAGCGGCACCAGCTGCGCGATGGCTGACGACGTGCTGGTCGAACCGGATACGAATGCCGGGATGCTGCAACCGGTTCCGGGGCAGCGCTTCGGTCAGTACGGCCCGCTCGGCGGCGAGAACCCCGTCGGGTTCACCCCGAACGGTGTGAGCGACACACTCGAACCCGCCGAGCCCGTCACCTCGAACCCGGGCACCGTGAACTCCGACGGATCGCCGAACAAGCCGAACGTCGGCGTCGGGTATGCCGCGGGCACTTCCGGCGGCTACGGACCAGAAGGGATCAACGGCTCACGGGCGTACCTGCCGTTCGGCCTCGATCCCAAGCGGACCCCCGTGATGGGCAGCTACGACGAGAACACGCTCGCGGCGAAGGCGACGTCGTCCTGGTACGAACTGCCGCCGCGCACCCCGGACCGTCCGCTGGTGACAGTCGCTGCCGCAGGGGCGATCTGGTACTACGAGGAGGACGGGTCGTTCAACTACGGCCAGTCGCTGAAGCTGCAGTGGGGCGTGCACCGGCCGGACGGCTCGTATCAGGCACTCGGGCAGGTTCAGCCGATCGACATCTTCATGCAGAAGGCTTGGCGCAACCTGCGTTTCCCGCTGGCGTGGGCGCCGCCGGAGGCCAACGTCGTGCGGATCGTCGCCGACGACCCCAACCTGTCCACCGACCAGTGGTTCGCGTTCACCCCGCCGCGGGTGCCGGTTCTGGAGACGGCTCAGCAGCTGCTCGGCTCGCAGACGCCGGTGCTCATGGACATCGCGACCGCGGCGAACTTCCCCTGCCAGCGCCCGTTCTCCGAACACCTTGGCGTTGCCGAACTTCCGGAGTACCGCATTCTTCCCAACCTCAAGCAGAGCGTGGTGTCGTCGAGCCAGTGGCAGTCCGTCGAGGACGGCGGGCCGTTCCTGTTCACCCGCGCACTGATGAGCACCACCACGATTCCCGCCTTCCTTCGCGACGACTGGTATCGCGACTGGGGATCGCTGGAGAAGTTCAACCGGCTGGTGCCCGCGTCCGAAGCGCCTGACGCCGTGATCGAGCAGGGATCCGTTCGAGTCTTCGGATGGAGCAGGCAGGGACCGATCAGGGCGCTGCCATGAGCGAAGCTTGCGAGCGAATATTGGGCACAGAATGCGGCGGCGGAACCTGCGAGGTCGCCGCATGAGGGACGACATCAAGGTGACGCGCTGGGTCGCGACGATCGCGGGGCTGATCGGCTTCGTGCTGTCGGTGGCGACACCGCTGCTGCCGGTCGTGCAGACGACGGCGACGCTGAACTGGCCGCAGAACGGCCAGCTGAAAGACGTTACGGCGCCGCTCATCACGCAGGTGCCCACCGATATGACGGTGACGGTGCCGTGCGACGTCATCCGGTCGATGCCACCCAACGGCGGCACGGTGCTGTCCACCGCCCCCAAGGGCGGCAAGGAGGCAGCGCTCGCCGCGCTGTTCGTCACCGTCACCCCGCAGCGCGTCGACGTCACCGACCGCAACGTCGTGGTCGCGAGCGTTCCGCGATCACGCGTCGTCGACCCGCGATGCGAGCGGATCGAGATCACGTCGACGGACGCGGGCACGTTCGCCACCTTCGTCGGACTCACCGATCCGACGACCGGCAAGGAATTGCGAAGCGGCTTCGCCGACCCGAACCTGCGCCCGCAGATCGTCGGCATCTTCACCGACCTCGTCGGACCGGCACCGCCCGGACTCTCGGCGTCGGCCACCCTCGACACCCGGTTCTCCACCAAGCCAACGGCTTTGAAGCTGGCCGCCATGATCGGCGGGATCCTGGCGACGATCGTCGCACTGCTCGCGCTGTGGCGCCTCGACCGCCTCGACGGCAGGCGGATGCACAGCCTGATCCCCGCCCGCTGGCGCACCTTCAGCGCCGCCGACGTCGTCGTGGTCGGCACATTCCTGCTGTGGCACGTCGCCGGCGCCAACTCCTCCGACGACGGTTACATCCTCGGCATGGCGCGGGTGGCCGACCACGCCGGCTACATGTCGAACTACTTCCGGTGGTTCGGCAGCCCCGAGGACCCCTTCGGCTGGTACTACAACCTGCTCGCCTTGATGACCCACGTCAGCGACGCGAGCATCTGGATGCGGCTGCCCGACCTGATCTCGGCGCTGGTGTGCTGGCTTCTGCTGTCGCGAGAAGTGCTGCCGCGGTTGGGTCCTGCGGTCGCGGCGTCCAAGCCCGCGCTGTGGGCGGCGGGCCTTGTTCTGCTCGCCGCGTGGATGCCGTTCAACAACGGCCTACGGCCCGAAGGCCAGATCGCCGTCGGCGCACTCATCACCTACGTGCTGATCGAGCGGGCCATCAGTTCGGGACGCATGACGCCCGCGGCGCTGGCCGTGATCGCCGCCGCCTTCACCTTGGGCATTCAACCGACGGGACTAATCGCGGTCGCTGCCCTGCTCGCAGGCGGGCGCCCACTGCTGCGCATCTTGGTGCGCAGGCACCGCATCGTCGGCACCCTGCCGCTGATCGCGCCGCTGCTGGCCGCGGGCACCGTGGTGCTGACGGTGGTCTTCGCCGACCAGACGCTGGCAACAGTGCTGGAGGCCACCAGGATTCGGACCGATATCGGTCCGAGCCAGGCCTGGTACACCGAGAACCTTCGCTACTACTACCTGTTCCTGCCGACGGTCGACGGTTCGCTGTCGCGGCGGTTCGGGTTCTTCATCACCGCGCTGAGCCTCTTCGCGTCGATGTTCATCCTGCTGCGGCGCAAACGGATTTCCGGTGTCGCGCGCGGCCCGGCGTGGCGGCTCATGGGCATCATCTTCGGCACCATGTTCTTCCTGATGTTCACCCCCACGAAGTGGGTGCATCACTTCGGCCTGTTCGCCGCGGTGGGGGCGGCCATGGCGGCACTGGCCACGGTGCTCGTGTCGCCCGCGGTGCTGCGCTGGTCGCGCAACCGGTGGACCGTGGTGACCGCGGTGCTGTTCCTGCTGGCGCTGTGCTTCTCGTCGACAAACGGCTGGTGGTACGTCTCGAGCTTCGGCGTGCCGTTCAACAACGCGATGCCGAAGATCGGCGGAATCACCGTCAGCACAATCTTCTTCGCATTGTTCGCGGCGTCGGCGCTCTACACCCTGTGGCTGCACTTCGCGCCGCGCGACCGCGGTGAGGGCCGTTTCGCGCGAGCGCTCACCGCGGCGCCGATCCCGCTGGCCGCCGGGTTCATGGTCGTGGTGTTCGTCGCCTCGATGCTCGTCGGCGTC
Organism: Mycobacterium sp.; assembly: GCA_035279185.1. Taxonomy (GTDB): domain Bacteria; phylum Actinomycetota; class Actinomycetes; order Mycobacteriales; family Mycobacteriaceae; genus Mycobacterium. The sequence continues at coordinate 4,579 of DATEIG010000391.1, read as the reverse complement.
GTGCGCCAATACCCCACGTACTCGAACGGCTGGGCGAACCTGCGGGCGTTCAGCGGAGGCTGCGGCCTGGCCGACGACGTGCTCGTCGAACCGGACACCAACGACGGCTTCATGACGCCGCTGCCGGGCAACTACGGACCGCTCGGCCCCCTCGGCGGTGACAAGCCCGTCGGGTTCTCGCCCAACGGCGTGCCCGATCACATTGTCGCGGAGGCGATTCGGGTGACGCTGCCGATGCCGGGCACCGACTACGACTGGGACCAGCCCGCCAAACTCAAGACGCCCGGTGTCAACGGTTCGACGGTGCCGCTGCCCTACGGCCTCGACCCGGCCAGGGTTCCCGTTGCCGGAACCTACGCCGAGGGCGCGCAGCAGCAGAGCAAGCTGGCCTCGGCGTGGTACCAGCTGCCGGCACCCGACGACGCGCATCCGCTCGTGGTCGTCACCGCCGCGGGCACCATCGCGGGCAACAGCGTGCTCAACGGCCGCACCGACGGACAGACCGTCGTACTGGAGTACGCGAGGCCGGGACCCGACGGCGCGCCGGTACCTGCCGGCCGCCTGGTACCCGACGACATCGCCGTCGCGCCGTCCTGGCGCAACCTGCGTTTCGACCGCTCGCAGATCCCCGCCGACGCCGTCGCGGTTCGTGTTGTCGCCGAGGATCTTTCGCTGACTCCCGGCGACTGGATCGCCGTCACCCCGCCGCGGGTGCCCGAACTGCGGTCGCTTCAGGAATACGTCGGATCGCAGCAGCCCGTGCTGATGGACTGGGCGGTCGGCTTGGCATTCCCCTGTCAGCAGCCGATGCTGCACGCCAACGGCGTCACCGAGGTGCCGAAGTTCCGCATCACGCCGGACTACACCGCCAAGAAGCAGGACACCGACACGTGGCAGGACGGTCGCAACGGCGGCCTGCTCGGGATCTCCGATCTGCTGCTGCGGGCCCACGTGATGGCCACCTATCTGTCGAGGGACTGGGGCCGCGACTGGGGATCGCTGCGCAAGTTCGACACCATCGTCGACGCGGAGCCCGCGGAGATCGACCTCGGCACGGCGACACGCAGCGGGCTGTGGAAGCCGAACAGGATCCGGGTCGGCGCATAGGGTGAACGCCGTGCCGGATCGCGTGCGGCTGGGAGCCGCAAGCATCACCCGGGTGGTCGAGTGGCGGCTCGACCTGCCGCTGGCCATGTTTCCCGAGACACCGCAGGCGGTGTGGCAGGAACTGGCGGCCGACCTGAGCCCCACGTTCTGGGACTCCGAGCACTGGCATGCCGTGGTGCAGACGTGGGCGATCGAGGTCGACGGCCTCACAGTGCTTGTCGACACCGGCGTCGGCAACGGCCGCAACCGCCCGGCGATGCCGTTCCTTGCCGACCTCGACACCGACTTCCTGGAGTCGCTTCACGCCGCGGGCATCGCCCCCGAATCGGTGGACGTCGTGGTGAACACCCACATCCACACCGACCACGTCGGTTGGAACACCAGACGCGACAACGACGAATGGGTGCCGACGTTTCCGAACGCGCGCTACCTCGTACCGGAGGCCGACTACCGCTACTACCACCCCGACAACGCCGACGCGCGGGGGCCCGGCCGATCCGAGGAGCATCAGGCCCGGTTGGATGCCAGCCGAATCCTGTTCTCCGACAGCATCCTTCCAGTTGATACGGCAGGACAGATCGCGCTGTGGTCCGACGACTACCGGGTCAGCGACTCACTGCGGCTGCGGCCCGCCCCCGGCCACACCCCCGGCTCGTCGGTGCTCTGGTTGGACGCAGGCAGGCCTGCGGTGTTCGTCGGCGACCTCACCCACAGCCCCATGCAATTGCACAGGCCAACGGATTCGTGCGTACTCGACGAGGACTTCGCCGTGGCCGCGGTGACGCGTCGGCGGGTGCTCACCGAGGCGTCCCGGCAGCGCGCCGCCGTCATCCCCGCGCACTATCCGGGCCACGGCGGGGCGTCGGTGGTGGCGCGGGGAGACGCGTTCATGATCGACGACTGGCTCGAAATAAGCGCCCTGTAGATTTTCTTGACTTATTCCAGAAAAGCGACAAGACTTTCGAACGTGCCCACGGCGGAGGACTTCCAGCAGATGCTGCGGGGCGCCACCCTACGCGTGACCCGCCCCCGCGTCGCGGTGCTCACCGCGGTGCACGCCCACCCGCACGCTGACACCGACTCCATCATCCGCGCCGTCCGCGCCGATCTGCCCGACGTGTCACACCAAGCCGTGTACGACTCGCTCAGCACGCTGACGACGGCGGGCCTGCTGCGGAAGATCCAGCCGTCAGGCTCGGTCGCCCGGTACGAGTCGCGGGTCGGCGACAACCACCACCACGTCGTCTGCCGGTCCTGCGGCGTCATCGCCGACGTGGACTGCGCCGTCGGCGAGGCACCGTGTCTGATCGCGTCCGACGACGACGGTTCGCTCGCCGGCTTCGCGATCGACGAAGCCGAGGTCATCTACTGGGGCCTGTGTCCCGACTGCGCAGCATTACAAGTTTCCCGATCACGACCGTGATCACAGCCCCGTCAACCCATCCCCGGAAGGAATGCAGTGTCATCTGATACATCCGATGCTCGCCCGCCGCACGACGACTCGAAGACTGCGAGTCACAGTGAGAGCGAAAACCCGGTCATCGATTCACCGAAGCCCAAGACACATGCCCCGCTGACCAACAGGGATTGGTGGCCGGAGCAGGTCGACGTGTCGGTTCTGCACAAGCAGAACGAGAAGGGCAACCCCCTCGGCCCCGACTTCGACTACGCCGAGGAGTTCGCCAAGCTCGACGTCGAGGCATTCAAGAACGACGTCCGCAATGTCGTCACCACCTCCGTGGACTGGTGGCCCGCCGACTACGGCAGCTACGCGGGCCTGTTCATCCGCATGAGCTGGCACGCCGCGGGCACCTACCGCATCTACGACGGCCGCGGCGGTGCGGGTGAGGGCGCGCAGCGCTTCGCCCCGCTCAACAGCTGGCCCGACAACGCCAACCTCGATAAGGCGCGCAGGCTGCTGTGGCCGGTCAAGCAGAAGTACGGCAACAAGATCTCGTGGGCCGACCTGATCGCCTACGCGGGCAACGCCGCGCTGGAGTCGGCAGGCTTCGAGACCTTCGGGTTCGCGTTCGGCCGCGAGGACATCTGGGAGCCCGAGGAGATGCTGTGGGGCCAGGAGGACACCTGGCTCGGCACCGATGCCCGCTACAGCGGCACCAACGACTCCGACCGCAAGCTGGCCGAGCCGTTCGGCGCCACCACCATGGGTCTGATCTACGTCAATCCCGAAGGGCCCGAAGGCAAGCCGGATCCGCTGGCCGCCGCGCACGACATCCGCGAGACGTTCGGCCGGATGGCGATGAACGACGAGGAGACCGCGGCGCTGATCGTCGGCGGCCACACCCTGGGCAAGACCCACGGTGCGGGTCCGGACGACGGCATGGGACCCGAGCCGGAAGGCGCGCCGATCGAGCAGCAGGGTCTCGGCTGGAAGTGCCCGTTCGGCTCCGGCAAGGGAGCCGACACGATCACCAGCGGGTTGGAGGTCGTGTGGACCAACACGCCGACCCAGTGGAGCAACGCCTACCTCGAGATCCTCTACGGCAACGAGTGGGAGCTGACCAAGAGCCCCGCCGGTGCATGGCAGTTCGAGGCGAAGGACTCCGAGGCGACGATCCCGGATCCGTTCGGCGGACCCAACCGTAAGCCGACGATGCTCGTCACCGACGTCTCGATGCGGGTCGATCCCATCTACGGTGAGATCACCCGGCGGTGGCTCGACCACCCGGAGGAGCTCAACGAGGCGTTCGCCAAGGCGTGGTACAAGCTGATGCACCGCGACATGGGCCCGATCAGCCGCTACCTCGGCCCGTGGGTGCCCGAGCCGCAGCTGTGGCAGGACCCGGTTCCCGCGGTCGAGGGCGCGCCGATCGGCGAGGCGGACATCAAGGAGCTCAAGGAGAAGTTGCTCGACTCCGGGCTGTCCCCCCAGCAGCTGATCAAGACGGCGTGGGCGTCGGCGGCCAGCTTCCGCGGCACCGACAAGCGCGGCGGCGCCAACGGTGCCCGCATCCGTCTCGAGCCGCAGAAGAACTGGGAGGCCAACGAGCCGTCCGAGTTGGCGAAGGTGCTTCCGGTGCTGGAGAAGATCCAGCGGGAGTCCGGTAAGAACGTGTCGCTCGCGGATCTGATCGTGCTGGGCGGTTCCGCGGCGGTCGAGAAGGCGGCGCGCGACGCCGGCTACGAGATCCACGTGCACTTCGCACCTGGCCGCACCGACGCGTCGCAGGAGCAGACGGATGTGGACTCGTTCGCGGTGCTGGAGCCGCGGTCCGACGGGTTCCGCAACTTCGTCCGTGCGGGTGAGAAGGCGCCGCTCGAGCAGCTACTGGTCGAGAAGGCGTACATGCTCAACCTGACGGCTCCGGAGTTGGCGGTGCTGGTCGCCGGTCTGCGCGTGCTGAACGTCAACCACGGCGGCAGCAAGCACGGCGTGTTCACCGACAAGCCCGGCGCCCTGTCCAACGACTTCTTCACCAACCTGCTCGACATGAGCACGGAGTGGAAGCCG
>DATEIG010000390.1:0-6638 GCA_035279185.1 Mycobacterium sp. | reverse complement strand
GGAGTACTACGACTGGATCGGTCGCATCGCCGAGGTGATGGGACCGCTGCTGACCCAGGTTCCGCCGAACGTCGGCTCGAAGAAGCCCGGCGATCTGCTCGACCTGGCCAAGCTCGGCTGGCCGATGCGCAACAAGATCAGCCCGCGCATGATCGCCGACATCACCCGGCTGCTGACCATGAGCATTTCCGACCTGCTCGACGACTGGTTCGAATCACCGCAAGTCAAAGGACTGATGGCCGTCAACGGCATCATCGGCACCTGGGCCGGGCCGTGCGAACCCGGCACCGCATATGTGATGGCGCACCACTCGATCGGCGACGTCGGCGACGGCCAGCTGGGCAGTTGGGGGTTCCCCGAGGGCGGGATGGGCGGCGTCTCGGCGGCGATCGCCAAGTCGGCCCGCAGCTTCGGCGCCGAGATCCGCACCAACGCAAGGGTTTCCCGGGTGCTGACGCGTGGCGGCAAGGCGATGGGCGTCGCGCTGGAGAACGGCGACGAGATCTCGGCTCCGCTGGTGGTCACCACCCTGCATCCGAAAACTGCTTTCCTCGAACATCTTTCGCGTACCGAGCTGCCCGACGACTTCGTCGACGACATCGAGCACTTCAAGACGCGAAGCGGCGTGGTGAAGGTGAACGTCGCGCTGTCGGAACTGCCGAGCTTCACCGCCAATCCGAGCTCCGGACAGGCCGAGCACCACACCGGTTCGATCGAGATGGCGCCGTCGATCGAGTGGCTGGAAACCGCGTTCCAGGAGGCCCGCGTCGGCAAGCCGGCGACGCTGCCGTTCAGCGACGGCGTCATCCCGACGACGCTGGACAAGACGCTCAATCCCGATGGCACGCACATCATGTCGCTGTTCACCCAGTGGGTGCCCGCCGAGTGGAGCGAGGCGCCGCACGCCGAGGAACTCGACGCCTACGCCGACCGGGTCATCGACACCTACGATCAGGTGGCGCCCGGCTTCAAGGCGTCGGTCACGCATCGCGACGTCGTCGGCCCGTACGAGATGGAGCAGGAGTACGGCCTGATCGGCGGCAACATCTTCCACGGTGAGCTGTCGCTGGAGCAGCTGTTCCACATGCGGCCCGCGCCCGGCTACGCCGACTACCGCACGCCGATCGCGGGGCTGTACAACGGCAGCTCCGGCACCCACGCGGGCGGCGGCGTGTGCGGCATCCCGGGTTGGCAGGCCGCGCGTGCTGCGCTGGCCGACAAGAAGCGAGGGCGCAAGCGATTCCGTCGCTCGTGACTCCGATCGCGGCCATGCTCGGCGCGCGATCGATGGCGTTGGTGGGCGCGAGCGCCCGCCCGGACAGCCTCGGCTCGCGGATGATCATCGAGGCGCAACGTGGTTCGGCCCGGTTCCATCTCGTCAACCCGCGCTATGACCGGATCGGCGATCTGCCGTGCGCGCCGTCCATCGATGCGCTCGACGAGCCCGTCGACGTGGCGCTTCTCGGCGTGCCCGACGCTGTGCTGTCCGAGCAGTTGGCGGCGGCCGCGGCCGCAGGGGCGCGTTCGGCCGTCTTGTTCGGGTCCGCGCACGGGCTGCGAGACGAGATCACCGCCATCGCCGCCGAAGCGGGCATGGCGATCTGCGGGGCCGGCTGCATGGGTTTCGTCAACAATGCGCTGGGGGTTCGTGCGCTCGGCTACCTGGAGCCCGACCCGCTGCCCGACGGCGGCGTCAGCCTCGTCACCCATTCGGGTTCGGCGTTCTCCACGCTGCTGCGCGCCCGTCGCGGATTCGGCTTTCGGCTCGCGGTGTCGTCGGGTCAGGAGCTGGTGACCAACACCGCCGACTACGTCGACTACGCGCTCGACGATCCCGAAACCCGCGTCATTGCATTGCTTCTCGAGACGCCGCGTGATGTTCCTCGGCTTCGGACTTCGCTCGTGCGCGCCGCCGAACAGAACATCCCGGTGGTGATGCTGACAGTCGGCGGCTCGCCGACCGGCCGCGCCATGGTGGCCGCTCATTCGGGTGCCCTCGCCGGCGAGGCGGCGGCGTGGCAGGCGTTCTGCGCGGCCACCGGAGCGGTGCGCGTCAGCGATCTCGCTGAGTTCGCCGACACGATCGAGCTGTTCTCCGCGGGCCGCAGAGCCACACCCGGAGGTGTGGCGACCGTGCATGATTCGGGTGCGGAACGCGCACTGGTGGCTGACCTCGCCCACGAGTTGGGAATCGAGTTCGCCGGCCTGGCGCCCGAGACGCTGAGCACCCTCGGGGGACTGCTCGACGACGGGCTGGCCGCCACCAACCCGCTGGACGTCTGGGGCACCGGGGCTGACACGCGGAACCTGTTCGGCGCGTGCCTGCGTGCGATGGTTGACGACCCCGCCGTCGCGGTGACTGCGCTCGCGGTCGACCTCGTCACCGAATTCGACGGCGATACCGCCTATGCCGATGCGGTCGTCGACGTCGCAAAGCTCACCGACGCGCCGATCGCCGTCATGGCGTCGTTGGGCTCGGCGGTCGATTCGATCACTGCGGAACGGCTGAGGGACAACGGTATTCCGGTGTTGGAGGGGGCACGCAGCGGACTGTCTGCGCTGGGGCATCTGGCGCGGTGGCCGCTGACGGTCGATGCGGCCGATGCCGTCGTCGACGATGCGCGGAGGGAGCGCTGGACCGCCCGGCCGGCCGACGATGCGCAGGCGTTCGAACTGCTCGCCGACTACGGGGTGCCGGTGGTCGACGTTCGAAGTGCCACGTCGGAGGAGGAGGCCGTCGTCGCGGCCGACGCGGTGGGATATCCGGTTGCATTGAAAACCGTTGGGCTCGCGCACAAGAGCGATGTCGGCGGTGTGGTGCTCGGCATACCCGACGCGGCCGCGCTGCGGGCGGCGTACGCGTCGATGGCGGAGACGCTGGGCCCGGCGGTGACGGTCGAGCCGATGATCGATGCGGGCGTCGAGGTTTCGATCGGACTCGTCCGCGACCCGGCCTTCGGTCCGCTGCTGATCGTCGCGGCAGGCGGCACGCTCGTCGAGCTGTTGGCCGACCGGGTGGTGGCGTGTCCGCCGGTGTCGCATGCGGGTGCGCTCGAATTGCTTGACGGGTTGCGGATTCGCCCGCTGTTGGACGGGTGGCGCGGTGCTCCGGCCGTGGACGTCGTCGCGCTGGCGGACGTCGTTGTGGCGTTCTCGCAGATCGCGGTGGAGCTCGGCGAGGTCGTCGACGCGGTCGAGGCGAACCCGGTCATCGCATCGGCGGGCGGGGTGGTCGCCGTCGACGCGTTGGTGGTTCCGGTCAGCTGAACCGATCGACGAGCAGTGCGAGGCGTTCCGCGTCGTACCCGGGACGAAGCCGGCCGGTACGGCCAAGAGTGACCAGCCCGTGCAGTGCTGCCCACAGCACCTCGGTGACCGCATCGGCATCCTCGTCGTCGGCCACGAGAGCGACGGCTTGACGCAACTCCGCGAAGGCCGCCGCGAGCTCGGGCGGTGTGTCCTCGGCGGCGAAGCGCAGGCTGGTGGCGCGGGCGAACATGGCGTCGTACACCGCAGGGTTCTCGCGAGCGAAGTCGAGGTAGGCCTGCGCGATACGGGCGACGGCATCCGTGGCCACGTCGGTGTCGGAGCGGGCGGCGCGCATCGCCTCTGCCAGCTCGCCGAACCCGTCGACGGCGACCGCGTCGGCGAGGTGTTCCATGCTCGCGAAGTGCTTGTACAGGACCGGCTGGCTGTACTCGACTTCGGCGGACAGTCGACGGGTGGTGACGGCCTCCCAGCCCTCGGCCTCGGCGATTCGGCGGGCGGTGGCGAGGATCAGCCGCCGACGGGCCTCCCGCTCGCGTGATCGGCGATCATCTGCTGGCATGCCTGATACTAGCATCGCTAGAAAATGTAGCGCTGCTATTGACGCGCACGTGCAGCGGGGTTAGCGTTGCTAGCACTTAGTCGGGAAAGGAGTCGATGGCCATGGACATCCACGTCTTGACCAGCGCTGCGGCAGTCGTGGCGGTGCTTGGCACCGCAGTGGTGTACGGCACGGACGTCTTCTGCGCGGTCGTCATGCGACCGGCGTTGGCACTGGTCGACGACGGCGCGTTGGTCGCCGTCACGGGCCGCGTGCATCGGTTCGGTGACCGCCGGATGCCGGTGCCGGGGGCGCTCGGAATCGTCGCGACCGTCGCGGCTCTTGTGCTGGCCGCGGTCGCCGCGGCATGGGCGCAGGTGATCGCCGCGGGCGTCGCGCTCATTGCGCTGCTCGTGTGGATCGCGCTCTACACGCAAGTGAGCGCACCCATCAACCGACAACTGACCGCCGCGGCCGACGGCGGGCTGCTCTTGCCGAGTGGTCGTGCGCTTCAGCAGAAGTGGGACCGAATCATCGGGATGCGCGCAGCATTGCAAGGCCTCGCGGTTGCCGCGCTGTGCGTCGTGCTGGTGGTCTGATGTTCCAGCTGAGGATCTACACCGTGATGTCGCGTGATGCGCTGCAGCGCTATGCGACGGTCCACTGGGCCCGACATCTGAGGACGTTCGAGGCATTCGGGGTCGCCACCCATGGGGTGTGGACCGAGCGAGGCGACGGCGCCAATCGACTCGTCGCGCTGATCCGCTTCCCGGACGGTGCCGACGCGGAGGAACTCACGCGACGGATCATGGCCAGCCCCGAGTTCGCGGCCGACATGGCCGGCTTCGACGTCGACGAGATCGTCGACGTCCAGTCCGTGCTGCTCGACCCCACCGACTTCTCGCCCATTCACTGAACCAAGGAGCGCTAGCGATGACCGCTGTCACCACCATCGGATACCTACTCGCCGGGCTCGTCGCCGCGGCCATCATCGTCATCGGCGGCCGCTTCCTGATCGCGCCGCGCGTCGCCGCCGCCGGCTACGGGGTCCCCGTAGACCTGCGACAGCAGGCGGCAGGCGCGTATCTGCGGGTCAAGGGGATCCGCGACATCGCGTCGGGGTTGTTCGTATTCATACTGATGGCGGCAGGCGCGACCCACCTGGTCGGCTGGGTGATCCTCGCCGCCACGATCATTCCGCTCGCCGACGCGGGCATTGTGCTCGGCAACGGCGGGCCGAAGTCGATCGCGTTCGGAGTCCATGGCCTGACTGCCGTCGTCATGATCGCGACATCGGTGCTCCTGCTCACGTCGCGGTGACCGGCACGGTGCAGAATCTCGGGGTATGGCATGGGACTTCTCCACTGATCCGGATTTTCAGAAGAAGCTCGACTGGGTCGAGGAGTTCTGCAAAGAGGAGGTCGAACCGCTCGAGTTCGTCTTCCCCTATGCGGTTCGCTCGCCCGACCCGCGGGTGAAGGCCTATGTCCGGGGGCTGCAGCAGCAGATCAAGGATCAGGGGCTGTGGGCGCTGTTCCTCGACGAGGATCTCGGCGGGCCGGGGTTCGGCCAGTTGAAGCTGGCGCTGCTCAACGAGATCATCGGCCGCTATCAGGGTGCCCCGCAGATGTTCGGGGCGGCCGCGCCCGACACCGGGAACATGGAGATGCTGGCGGCGTTCGGCACGGAGGAGCAGAAGAAGCGGTGGCTGGAGCCGCTTTTGAACCAGGACATCTTCTCGGCGTACTCGATGACCGAACCGCAGGGCGGCTCGGACCCGAACCTGTTCAGGACGACGGCCGTGCGCGACGGTGACGAGTGGGTCATCAACGGCGAGAAGTGGTTCACCTCAGCGGGCCGCGTCGCCGACATCCTGTTCGTGATGTGTACCAACGGCATGTTCGTCGTGCCGCGCAGGACGCCGGGCGTGGAGATTCAGCCGGAGCCGCGCAACCACAACCACATCATCTACCGCGACGTGCGGATTCCGCGCGATCACCTGTTGGGTCCCGAGGACGGCGCGAAGACGTTGGCGCAGCGCAGACTTGGCGGAGGCAGGATCCACCATGCGATGCGCACGATCGCGCAGTGCAAGCTGGCGTTCGACATGATGTGCGAGCGGGCGTTGTCGCGGGAGTCGCACGGCAAGATCATCGCCGAGCATCAGATGGTGCAGGAGAAGATCGCCGACTCGTACGCGGCGATTCGCATGCTGCGGCTGCTGGTGCTCGAAACCGCCTGGAAGATCGACAATTCCAGCACGAAGGATGCGCGCACGGACATTGCGACGGTGAAGTTCACGATGGCGAAGGTGTTGCGCGAGGTGTCGTTCAACGCATTGCACATTCTCGGCTCGCTCGGCACGACGGATCTCACGCCGTTGCAGGCGATGTATGCGAGCGCACCGACGATGGGGTTGGCGGACGGCGCCGACGAGGTTCACAAGGCCACCGTCGCGCGCCGGGTTCTGCGCGACTATTCGCCGCAGACACACCCGTATTGGCCGACGGAGTTCCTGCCCGCCAAGAAAGAGGCGGCGTGGGCGAAGTTCGAGCCGAAGTTCGAGGCCGACCCCGGGCTACGGGAGTCCGCGGAGGCGTACAAGCAGTACTTCCGCAACCGCCGCTGACGCGGATTCGGCGGAGCGTCCGTGATGTCCGAGCCCGGTATGCGTTCAGATCGACTTCAATCTACGGGAGATCATCCAGGTCAGCGGGAAGCTCCCCGCTCCCGGCGCAGCGAAATCCATCTACGTCGATGTGGGCTTTGAAGCGACCGGTTTTCATCGGTGTAAGCCAGCGAAGGCAGATTCGACACATCCGTTGAGCAG
>DATEIG010000389.1:0-7453 GCA_035279185.1 Mycobacterium sp. | reverse complement strand
GGCTTCCTCCTCCGCCGCGCGCTGTGCGGCCGCCCGCTGTTCGGCGATGGCGCGCTCTTCCGCGGCGCGCTGTTCGACCTGGCGTCGCTCCTCGGCCTGACGTTCCTCGGCTGCTCGCTCTTCGGCTTGGCGTCGCTCCTCGGCTTGGCGGCGTTCCTCGGCTTGGCGGCGTTCCTCGGCCTGGCGCTCTTCGGCGGCACGCTCTTCGGCGGCACGCTGTTCGGCCAGCCTGCGTTCCTCGGCCGCCCGTTCCAGCGCGGCGCGCTGTTCGGCCGCCCGTTGTTCGGCGGCGGCACGCTGTTCGGCCGCGCGCTGTTCGGCGGCGGCGCGCTGCTCCGCGGCCGCGCGTTCCTCAGCTGCCCGGTGTTCGGCGGCACGCTGCTCGGCGGCCCAGGCCTGTCGCTCGTCCGGCGTCGGCTCGGCCTCCGAGGGCCTGCGATGCGCTCCGCCGAACAGCGGCGTCGGTGACCACTCGTGTTCTGGCGCATGCGGTTCGGCCGACACGTCGATGATCGGGTTCTCTTCGGTCCTGAGGTTGGGGCCGTCGGTGTCGACCCTGCTGCTGGCGACGCGACCCGGCCGGACGGGACCCTGGTCGGTCTCGATGGCGGGGCGGTGGCTGAGGTCGGCGTCGAAGAGGTACTCGAGGTTCGCGCGGAGAGCGGCCAGTTCCGCCCGCAACGCGGCCACCTCGTCGGCGGCCTGCGCGCGGATCTCGGAGGACAACTCGCGACGCAATTCCGTTTCGACCGTCAGCTCGTATTCGCGGCGCGCGGAGATCTCACGGTCGAGCTGCAAGTCGTAGACCAGCTTCAGATCCCGCGCCTTGGCCGCGTCGACATCGCTCTGCCGCCGATAGATGACCGACACGAACGCGGCCACCACTGCCGCCCACAACGCGAGGATGACGGCAAGCTTGAGCAATTCGACACGATTGGTGAACACCAGCGCTGAACTCGCCAGGATTGCGAGCACCAGCAACACTGTCAGAAGCAGCCAACCCGGCCTGCGACCGCTGCGCCGCGGCCGGGCACCACGGGTCAGAACGGTCATGGGCCGACTGTACCCGCCACAGGTCATTGCGCGTGTCGTGCACTCCGGCGATTCGCGGTCGGCTATTGTCCGCCAATTACTCCGCGGCTCCTTCGCCGTTTTCCGGTGGCTCCTGCGGCGACTTGCAGCAATGTTGCAACCACAGCGCGGCGACCACCAGCGCAAGTGCGCTGACCGCGGCGACGACCGCGCCGGCCGTGTCCTCCCCCGCGACGCGCAGCGAGTCGCGGCGCGGCAGAAGGTAGATCAGCACCCCGATCCACCAACCCGACACGAGCGCACCCACCCAGGCCGAGGCCTTGGCGATGGTCACCGACCGGGCCACCGCAAGCGGATGCAACCACCCGGGTCCGTCGCCGATCTCGCCGTCGTTGATCTTCGTCCGCACGTAGAAAGCCCAGCCACCCTCGGCGATCGCCACGGCGAGCAGCGACAGGCCCGTCCACACCGTGATGGGCGGAAACCAGCGGTAGAGCACGGTCACCAGCACATAGCCCAGTGCGGCCGCGAGCACCGTCGCGGCCGTCAGGTCACGTTTGCGGGTCGGGCCCATCAGAGCAACACCATGCCCGTGAGCCGCACCCCGTCGCGTTCGGCCTCGTCGAGTCCGGCGAGCAGGTCGTCGAGTGATCGCCGGTCACCGTCAAGGGTCAGCGTGGCGTCAGGGTCGACGTCGCGCCACGGGATGAGCACGAACGCGCGCTGGTGCGCATAGGGGTGCGGAAGCGTCAGATCCTTGCCGTTGAGGATCACCTCGGTGCCGCCGTCGTGACAGGTGACGAGATCGACGTCGAGGGTCCGCGGACCCCAGTGCTGGGTCCGCTCGCGCTCGGCCGCGCGTTCGAAGTCGTGGGCCCGGTTCAGCCAGCCGTTGGCGTCCGTCTGCGGGTCGTCCGCGATGACGATGGCGTTGAGGAACGCGCCCTGCTCGACGCCGCCCCACGCGTCGGTCTCGTAGACCGGGGACACCGCCCGCAGCGCCTGGCCGAGGCCGTCGACGACCGATTGCAGGTGGGCCCGGCGGTCGCCCAGGTTCGAACCGATCGACAGCACAACCGACGTCACGGCGGCGCCCCGCGGCCGCCGCGCCGCGACCGCCGCGCCACCACGGCCACATCGGCGAACCGTTGCGGGATCGGCGCGGCGGGCTTGTGCACGACGACCTCGACGGCATGGACCCGTTCGTCGGTCATCACGTCCTCGGCGATCTCACCGGCCACCGCCTCGATCAGGTTCCGCGGCGGGCCCGCGACGATCGCGGCGGCCCGGTTGGCCAGCGTGCCGTAGTCGAACGTGTCGGCGAGGTCATCGCTTCTGGCCGCGGCGGCGAGGTCGATCCACACCGTGATGTCGATGACGAAGTCCTGCCCGTCTCGGCGCTCGTGGTCGTAGACCCCGTGGTTGCCGCGAACAACCAGGCCGCGCAACTCGATTCGATCAGCCATCGCGCTCCGCGTTCCACGCTTCGACGACTTTCAGCGCGTCCACCGAGGCTCGCACGTCGTGTACGCGCACACCCCATGCGCCGTGCTGCGCGGCGAGTGCGGAGATGACCGCGGTCGCGGTCTCGCGACCGTCCGGCGGACGGGGGTCTGCGTCGGAGTCGGCCAGAAGCGTGCCGAGAAAGCGTTTGCGCGAGGCGCCGACGAGCACCGGGATCCCGGTGTCGACGAATTCGGGGAGGGCCCGCAGCAGCGCCCAGTTGTGCCGGCCGGTCTTCGCGAACCCCAGACCCGGATCGATGATCAGGTTCGCGGGATCGACCCCGGCGCGCACCGCGGCGTCGACGGCGTCGAGCAGTTCGGCCCGGACCTCGGCCACCACGTCGGCGTACGACGGCACCTCGTGCGGACGGTCGGCGGACACGGACCGCCAGTGCATGAGCACCCACGGCACCCCGGCGTCGGCGACCACCTTCGCCATGTTGGCGTCGGCCCTGCCGCCGGACACGTCGTTGACGATGCGGGCGCCGTTCTCGAGCGCCGCCTGGGCGACATCGGCGTGCATGGTGTCGATGCTGACCGTGAGGCCTTGTCCGGCAAGCTCTTTGATGACGGGGAGCACGCGGCCGGATTCCACGCCCGCATCGATGCGGGTGGCGCCGGGACGGGTCGACTCACCGCCGACGTCGATGATCGCGGCACCGTCGGCGGCCAGCGCCATGCCGTGTTCGACGGCGCGATCACGGTCGAGGAACAGCCCTCCGTCGGAAAAGGAGTCGTCGGTGACATTGACGACTCCCATGACCCGCACCCGTGTGTGGCTCACTTCCGCAAGATCAGATCCAGCGCCTCGGACCGCGATGCGTTGTCCGTCTTGAACTGGCCGCGCACCGCGGACGTCGTGGTGACGGCGCCTGGCTTGCGGATTCCGCGCATCGACATGCAGAGGTGTTCGGCCTCGATGACGACGATGGCGCCGCGCGGCTGCAGTTTGCGCATGAGGGCGTCGGCGATCTGGGCGGTCAACCGCTCCTGCACCTGCGGCCGCTTGGCGTAGAGATCGACGACGCGCGCGAGCTTGGACAGCCCGGTCACCCGCCCGTCCTCGCCGGGGATGTAGCCGACGTGGGCCACCCCGTGGAATGCGACCAGGTGGTGCTCGCAGGTGGAGTACATCGGGATGTCCTTGACGAGCACCATTTCGTCGTGGCCCTCGTCAAAGGTCTTGTCCAGCACCGAGTCCGGGTCAATGTACAGGCCCGCGAACATCTCCTTGAACGCACGCGCGACGCGGGCCGGAGTCTCCTCGAGACCGTGCCGGTCGGGGTCCTCGCCGACTGCGATGAGCAGTTCCCGGACCGCCGCCTCGGCGCGCTCCTGATCGAACTGCGCAAATGTCGCAGAGTTGTTGTGCGGCTGCGCCATCGAAGCCTCCGTCGTTAATCAGCCGTGGTGCGGCGGGTTAGTCCGGTTCGGGTCCTGTCCCGCGTCCTCGTTGTTCGGTCCTGACCCCGAATTGGGGCCGCCCTGGGGCGGGTGCTGCGGACCGGGATACGGGTATGGCTGGTAGGGCGGGTACGGGGCCTGACCGCCGTGATGGGGCGGATGCCAACCGCTCGGCGGAGGCGGCGGCGGATACCAGCCCTGCGGCTGATACGGGCCCTGCGGGTTCTGCGGCGGCCAGCCCGGTGCGTGCCAGCCTGCGGGGGCGCCGTAGTCGGGCTGTGTCGGCCCGTTGGGCGGAGACCCGTTGGTGGGCGCGCCATTCGAGCCGTTGGAGCCGGACGCTTCCGCCGCGGCCTTGCTCGCCTGCGCGATCGCCGCCTTGAACGCGGGCTCCGGCACGGGCTTGGGCCACTCCTCGCCGCGCTCGATGGCCAGCTCGCCCGGCGTCTTGATCGGCGGCTTGTCGGACGGGATGCGTCCGCCGAAGTCGTCGAACATCGTCAACCGCGGGCGCTTCTTCACGTCGGAGAAGATCGCCTCGAGTTCGGCGCGGTGCAGCGTCTCCTTCTCGAGAAGTTCGCCGGCGAGCGTGTCGAGCACGTCGCGGTACTCGGTGAGCACCTCCCACGCCTCGGTGTGCGCGGCCTCGATCAGCTTGCGGACCTCGTCGTCGATGATCTGCGCGACCTCGTGGGAGTAGTCGGCCTGCGTGCCCATCGTGCGGCCGAGGAACGGGTCGCCGTGTTCGGTGCCGTACCGGACGGCGCCGAGCTTGGAGCTCATGCCGTACTCGGTGACCATCGCGCGGGCGATCTTGGTGGCCTGCTCGATGTCGGATACCGCGCCCGTCGTCGGCTCACGGAAGACGAGCTCCTCCGCGGCACGCCCGCCCATCGCGAACACCAGCCGCGCGATCATCTCCGAGCGGGTCATCAGACCCTTGTCGTCCTCGGGAACCGCGACGGCGTGCCCGCCGGTGCGGCCGCGCGCGAGGATCGTCACCTTGTAGATCGGCTCGATGTCGGGCATCGCCCACGCCGCGAGGGTGTGACCGCCTTCGTGGTAGGCGGTGATCTTCTTCTCCTGCTCGCTGATGATGCGGCTCTTGCGCCGCGGCCCGCCGACGACACGGTCGACGGCCTCCTCGAGCGCCGGACCCGTGATCACGGTGCCGTTCTCGCGGGCGGTCAGCAGCGCCGCCTCGTTGATGACGTTGGCCAGGTCGGCGCCCGACATGCCCACGGTCCGCTTGGCCAGCCCGTCGAGGTCGGCGTCCTCGGCGATCGGCTTGCCCTGCGAGTGCACGCGCAGCACCGCGCGGCGGCCCGCGAGGTCCGGGTTCGACACCGGGATCTGCCGGTCGAAGCGACCGGGACGAAGCAATGCGGGGTCGAGGATGTCGGGCCGGTTGGTGGCGGCGATCAGGATGACGCCCGCGCGGTCGCCGAAGCCGTCCATCTCGACGAGCAGCTGGTTGAGCGTCTGCTCGCGCTCGTCGTGTCCGCCGCCGAGCCCGGCGCCGCGCTGGCGGCCGACGGCGTCGATCTCGTCGACGAAGATGATGCAGGGGCTGTTCTGCTTGGCCTGCTCGAAGAGGTCGCGGACCCGGGACGCGCCGACGCCGACGAACATCTCGACGAAGTCCGAGCCTGAAATCGTGAAGAACGGAACTCCCGCCTCACCCGCGACGGCACGGGCCAGCAGCGTCTTACCGGTGCCCGGCGGGCCGTAGAGCAGCACGCCCTTGGGGATCTTGGCGCCGAGCGCCTGATACCTGCTCGGGTTCTGCAGGAAGTCCTTGATCTCGTAGAGCTCCTCGACCGCCTCGTCGACGCCTGCCACGTCGGCGAACGTCGTCTTCGGCATGTCCTTTGACAGCTGCTTGGCCCGTGACTTGCCGAACCCGAAGCCCATCCGGCCGCCGCTCTGCATGCGGGAGAACATGACGAACAGGCCGACGAGCAGCATCAGCGGAAGGAGGTAGATGAGCAGTGACCCGAGGATGTTGCCCTGGTTCACCACGGTGTTGACCTTGGCGTTCTTGGCCTGCAAGGCGTTGAACAGGTCGACGCCGTAACCGGTGGGGTACTTGGTGATGACCTTGTCGCTGTCGGCGGTCTCGCTGTTGCCGTTCTTCAGGTCGAGACGGACCTGCTGCTCGCGGTCGTCGATCTGGGCGCTCTTGACGTTGTCGCTGTTGATCTGGGCCATCGCCACCGAGGTGTCGACGGGCTTGTAGCCCCGCGTGCTGTCGCTGAAGTAGAAGAAGGACCAGCCCAACAGCAGCACGACCGCGATCACGGTGAGCGTGCGGATCACATTTTTGCGGTTCATTGAGTATCTGCCCTGGGCTTCGTCTTTCTCGGCCGGTGCGGGCCGACGTCCTTCCATGTGTGCAGCGTGAATAGTCAGGCTACCGCTAGACCAACGTCCGGCGGTTCCCGACGGTTCTCCGTAACCGTTCGCCGGTGGCGGAACCCGACCGCCCGCCGACTGTGCGCCGGCGGACGCGACACGCCGCGACAGCGTCGGTATCCGCACAGTCGAGGCCCCCGTTACGGGCTCTGTGCTTGGGTGAAGCCGTGCTCACCACCTCCGAGCGGATGGTCGACGTCAACGGCGTGCGGCTGCGCGTCTACGAGGCCGGCGATCGCGGTGCACCCGTCATCGTCCTGGCTCACGGCTTCCCCGAGCTCGCGTACTCGTGGCGGCACCAGATCCCCGCGCTCGCCGACGCCGGCTATCGCGTGCTCGCCCCGGACCAGCGCGGCTACGGCGGCTCGAGCAGGCCCGACGCCGTCACCGACTACGACATCCACGCGCTCACCGGCGACCTCGTCGGGCTTCTCGACGACGTCGGCGTCGAGCAGGCGGTGTTCATCGGCCATGACTGGGGCGCGATGGTCGTCTGGCATACCGCGCTGCTACACCCGACCCGGGTGCGCGCGGTCGCGGGGCTGTCGGTCCCGCCGATTCCACGGGCCAGGTCCCGGCCGACGCAGCGGTGGCGCGAGAAGTTCGGCGAGGACTTCTACATGTTGCGCTTCCAGGAGCCCGGCATCGCCGACGCGGAACTGGAGGCCGATGTCGCCGCGACGATGCGCGGCATGTTCGCCGGACTGGTCCAGGGAGACGCAGAGCTGCCGGCCTGGATCAGCCCCGACGAATTCGCCCACTATGTCGCGGAGTTCGGCAGGACCGGATTCACAGGTGCGCTGAACTGGTACCGCAATTACGACCACAACTGGGAGAGCACGCCCGCCCTCGCCGACGCGACGATCGCAGTGCCCGCGCTCTTCGTCGGCGGCAGCGCTGATCCGATCGGCCCGACGATGAACCCCGCCCGCGCTCGCGAGGTGGCAACGGGGCCCTACACCGAGAAGTGGGTCGACGGGGCAGGCCACTGGGTGCAGCAGGAGCGACCCGACGAGGTGAACCGCATCTTGTTGGCGTTCCTGCGGGACGTCGAAGAAAGCTGACAACTCGCTGAAAGTTGCTGCCATTCCCCTGTG
>DATEIG010000388.1:0-4834 GCA_035279185.1 Mycobacterium sp. | reverse complement strand
GATGAACACCTTCGGTTTCGCGGTGGCGATGATGTGGGTCAGTTCCTTGCGGCCGTAGAAGTGCACGATCGGCACGACAACGGCGCCGAGGAACGCCGACGCCCAGAACGACACCGCCGCCTCCATCCAGTTCGGCAGCTGGATGACGACCGCATCGCCGGGCCCGACTCCTCGCGCGTGCAGGCCCGCGGCCAGACGACGGGCCTCCAGCTCGACGTCGGCGAACGTGCCCGCATAAGGACGGACGTCCGAATGCACCCAGAAGCCGGTGCCGGGATTGGCCTGCAGTCCGTCGGCGATCAGTTCGCCCAGTGTCTCGGGCCGCCACCAGCCTTCGTCCTTGTAGCGTTCGCTCAGCTCTTCGGGGATTTTTCGCATTGCGCGCCGCGGCACCTCCATTCGATCGCGATGCTATTCTCCGCTGAAGAGAATGCCAATACCGCAGACGGAGAATGAGCGATGGTCGACCTCGAGATCGATGACGGCTTGGCCGTCATCACGATCGACCGCCCGCACGCCCGCAACGCCATCTCGCTGGAAACGATGGACCAGTTCGACAAGGCGCTCGACGGGGCCGAGGGCGCGGCCGCGCTCGTCATCACCGGCGCCGGCGACCGCGCCTTCGTTTCCGGCGGCGATCTGAAGGAGCTCAGCGCGCTGCGCACGGAACGCGAGGCGGGCGCGATGGCGTGGCGGATGCGGTCGATCTGCGACCGGATCGCCGGCTTCCCCGGGCCCACGGTGGCCGCGTTGAACGGTCACGCCCTCGGCGGCGGCGCCGAGGTGGCGGTATCGGCCGATATCCGGCTGGCCGCCGACGACATCAAGATCGGCTTCAACCAGGTGTCGCTGGCGATCATGCCCGCGTGGGGCGGAGCCGAGCGGCTCGTCGATCTCGTCGGGTTCAGCAAGGCCCTTCTTCTGGCCGGCACGGGGATGATCCTCACCGCGCACGACGCCCACAGCAGCGGGCTCATCGACCACCTCATCCCCCGCGACTCCTTCGACGCCGAGTGGCGCAGGATCGCGCGGGCGCTGGCGAACCGGCCCGCCGGCGAGATCAAACGCGTGATGCGGGGCGTCACCACGACCGAGGCCGTCGCCGCCTTCGCGCGGCTGTGGGTCTCCGACGAGCACTGGGCGGCGGCCGACAAGGTGATGAAGCGCGACAAGTGAACCGCTAGCCGCCCAGCACCCTGATCGGGTCGCGGCCGTCCCATTCCGCTGCGGCGTCATGGATGAAGACGGCGTTGGCGGCCGTCGCGTCGGTCAGTTCGGAGATCTCGATGACCGCGGCGGGTGCATCGGGCGGTTCCACGTAGGCGAAGCGAACGCCGTAGCCTTCCCCGCCCGACCACACGACCGGCCATCCCGCGTTCTCGACCGCGCGCATGGTGTCGGCGAAATCACTTGTCCAATAGGCCAGCTGATGCAGCCCGGGACCGTTGGCCGTCAGGAACTCGGTGAAGATGCTCGGGGTGGTGTCCTGCTGGTGAATGACTTCGATTTGCAGTTCGCCGCTGTTGGACCAGGCCAGCGACACCGTCACCGTGCACGGCGCACCTCGGTAGTGCGCCTCCAGCGGCATGTCCCGCATGACGAACCACGGGCCGACACCGAGCGCCAGCCAGCCCGCGATCGCCCGGTCGAGATCGGTGACGACGTAACCGATCTGACGCACGGGCCCGGGGAGAACGGTCATGGCGCACTCGGGTCGACGACGACGCGCGGCGGGCCCTGCCCCTTGCGCGCCTGATCGATGGCGTCAGGCATTTCGTCGAGTCCGATGGTCTCGCCGATGCTGGGCGACGGGTCGAGCCTGCCCTCGGCGACCGCGTCCAGCGTGCCGTACCACATACTTCTGCGCGAAATCGATTGTCACGAGGGCGGTCCCCCGCCATTGAGCAGCCGCGGGGTGTTGGCGGTCCTCCGCCGGATCCGCCATCCGTCGGCGCCGCGCACGAGTTCGTCGTCGTAGTGCCCGATGGCGTCCACCCACGGGGCGTTGTCCCCCGGCGCCACCATCAGGACGGCGTGCACATAGGTCCGTGCCGTCGCGGTGTCCCCGTCGACGTCGATGATGAAGTTCGACAGCCGGTGGTACGTGTTCCCCATCGGGTTGTGCAGTTGGGCGAACACGTCGGTGAGAACGTCAGGATCGGTGAACGTCCCGACGTCGCCGTAGTCGAGGTCGACCTCGTCGGCCCAGCAGGTGCGAAACAGCGGCCAGTTCCTGGTGTCGATGCCCGTCGCGTAGCGGACCAACACGTCAATGATCTGCGCCTTGTCGGCATCCACGCCGCGGAGGTTAGCATGTTCTCCCTAGACGAGAATGCCATTTCCGGATATCGTCGGGCCTGTGTCGACACCGCAGAAGGCGCTCGCGCCTGAGATCTCCACCTGGCCCGATGAGAACCCGCAGCTGATCGGCAGCCGCTGCGGCGCATGCGGCGCCACCACCTTTCCCGTGCAGCAGCGCTGCCCCAGGTGCAGCGCAGGCGAGATGAGCGAGGTCACCCTCCCGCGCCGCGGAACGCTGATTGCGTGGACAACGCAGGGCTTCCCTCCCGGCGCGCCGTACAAGGGCCCGACGGGCAAGGACTTCGTGCCGTTCGGCGTCGGGCTCGTGCAACTGGAGGACGTCATCCGCGTCGAGGGCAGGCTCACCGAGAACGACCCGGAGAAGCTGAAGTTCGGCATGGACGTCGAGCTGACCATGATTCCGTTCACCACCGATGACGAGGGAAACGAACTCGTCACGTTCGCCTTCCAACCGGTCTGAGAGAGGTATCGCGATGACCAACGACGTCGCCATCATCGGCGTGGGGCTGCATCCCTTCGGCAGGTTCGACAAGACCGCGATGGAGATGGGCGCTGACGCGATCCAGGCCGCGCTGACCGACGCCGGCGTCGACTGGAAAGACATCCAGTTCGGCTTCGGCGGTAGCCACGAGGTGTCCAACCCCGACGCGGTGACCCGGCTGGTCGGTCTCACCGGCATCACGTTCACCAACGTCTTCAACGCATGCGCGACCGCCGCGTCGGCCATCCAGCAGACGGCCGACACGATTCGGCTCGGCAAGTACGACATCGGCATCGCCATCGGTCTGGACAAGCATCCGCGCGGCGCGTTCACCGACGACCCGGCCAAGTTGGCACTGCCGCAGTGGTACGCCGAGAACGGCCAGTTCGTCACCACCAAGTTCTTCGGGATGAAGGCCAACCACTACCTCAACAAGCACGGCATTCCACAGGAGACGTTGGCCAAGGTCGCGGCCAAGAACTTCCGCAACGGGGAGAAGAACCCGAATGCGTTCCGCCGCAAGCCGATCAGCGAGGAGGAGATCCTCAACTCGACGGTGCTCAACTACCCGCTGACGCAGTACATGTTTTGCGCGCCCGACGAAGGCGCCGCTGCGGTGATCATGTGCCGCGGCGACATCGCGCACAAGTTCACCCGCAAGCCCGTTTACGTGAAGGCCACTGAGATCCGCACCCGCACGTTCGGCGCCTACGAGGTGCACGCGACGTTCGCACCGCTGGACGAGGATCCCTCGCCGACGGTCTACGCCGCGAAGGCGGCCTACGAGGCGGCGGGGATCGGCCCCGAGGACGTCGACGTCGCGCAGTTGCAGGACACCGATGCGGGCGCAGAGGTGATCCACATGGCCGAGACCGGCCTCTGCGCCGACGGCGAGCAGGAGAAGCTGCTGGCCGACGGCGCCACCGAGATTCACGGCACGATGCCGGTGAACACCGACGGCGGGCTCATCGCCAACGGCGAGCCCATTGGCGCCTCAGGTCTGCGACAGGTGCACGAGCTGGTGCGCCAACTGCGCGGCGAGGCCGGCGACCGCCAGGTGCCCGGTGAGCCGAAGGTCGGCCTGGCTCAGGTATACGGCGCGCCGGGCACGGCGTCGGCGACGATCCTGTCGGTGTAGTCGGCGCCGAACGTGAACTTAGTGCGAATAAACGGCCCTGATATCGCACAGGTTTCACGCTCGGCGCAGACCCCCACGGAGTGCTGACCTAGGCGATCGCCGAGCCGACGAAGTAGCTGCCGAGCAGGCATACGCCGACGAGGACCACCCACCCGTCGGTGAGCCTGCGCAACAGAGCGGGAGCATGGCGCACTTCCATGAATTCCCGGAAGATGATGCGTACCTTGATGAGCGCGATGAGGATCGCACTCACGGTGACCACCGTGCTGGCCTGTAGTGTCCCGTTCCGGTCGGCGGAGTGATCCAGCCAGACGTACGCCACTGTCATCGCCGTCAGGATCGCCCAGACGAGCAGCAGCCGCTTGTTTCCTGTGATGCTCATCGCTCACCTCACCACGTAGAGCAGGGCGAAGATCAGTACCCAGAGGAAATCGATTGTGTGCCAGTAGGTGGCGCACGTCTCGACGAGCTGCTGGGATCTCCGCAGTGGACTCTTCAACTGATAGAGCAGCACGCCGAGCACCACGAACCCGATGAGCACGTGTATGCAGTGGATCGATGTCAGGAAGAAGTAATGCTGGAAGAACTCGTTGCTGGTGAACGTGTTCCCCATCCGGATCTCTCTGACCCACTCGACGATCTTCGACACGAGGAACACCAGTCCGAAGAAGACGGTCAGGTACGCGTTGAGCATCGCCGACCGGTATGCCCCGGCCCGCGCCGCTTGCACGCAGCGCGCGATGGCCCACGAACTCAGCAGCAGCGCAACGGTGTTGAAGACGCCGATACGCAGATCGAGGTCGCCCTGAGACTGCAGGAAGAGTTCCCGGTCCTGCGTCCGCGAGATGAGGTAGACCGAGAAGTATCCGGTGAACAACAGCGTCTCGAAGAGA
>DATEIG010000387.1:0-7077 GCA_035279185.1 Mycobacterium sp. | reverse complement strand
TGGGCCGCGCTCCGCCGGTGACCAGTTTGGCTCCCTCGGAGATACCTTGCTGGACATGAGCTTCCACCTTTGCCCGGTGTTGTTCGGAAACCAGTGGCCCCGTCTCGGTCGACGGGTCCATCCCGTTGCCCACCCGGATGTTCTCGGCCCGTTCGGCCAGCGCCGCGACGAAGTCGTCCGCGATGGACTCCTCCACGATCACCCGGGTGCCCGCCGAGCAGACCTGGCCGGAGTGCAGGAACACACCGGTGAGCACCTGGTCGACGGAGCTCTCCCAGTCGGCGTCGGCGAACACGATGTGCGGGTTCTTGCCGCCGAGTTCGACCGCGACCTTGGTGACGTGTTCGGCGG
The DNA here is from genome assembly GCA_035279185.1 of Mycobacterium sp. Taxonomy (GTDB): domain Bacteria; phylum Actinomycetota; class Actinomycetes; order Mycobacteriales; family Mycobacteriaceae; genus Mycobacterium. Next base: position 6,726 of record DATEIG010000387.1, on the reverse strand, counting down.
CGACCTTCGAAATCGTCCTGCCGGTGGCCAGTCCCCCGGTGAACGAGATGAAGTCGACATCGGGGGTGTCGGTCAGGGCGGCGCCGAGCGTTGCGCCGCTGCCCTGCACCAGGTTCACCACCGACGCGGGCACTCCGGCCTCTTCGAGGAGGTGGACGAACGCGATCGTGGAGAGCGGCGTCACCTCGCTCGGCTTGGCGACCATCGTGCAGCCCGCGCCGAGGGCGGGCGCCACCTTCCACGACATCTGAAGAAGCGGGTAGTTCCACGGCGCGATCAGCACGCAGACGCCGATGGGCTCGCGAACCACACGGCTGACGACGGCGGGGTCGCCGACGTCGACGAGGCGGTCCGCTTCGACCCCGACCAGCCGCGAGTAGTACCGGAAAACCGATGTGACGTCGTCGATGTCGATGCGGCTCTCGACGAGCGTCTTGCCGGTGTCCCTCGTCTCGAGCTCGGCGAGCGGTTCCTTGTCGCGCTCGAGCAGATCGGCGACGCGGTCGAGCAGTGCAGCGCGCTCGGCGACGGGTGTGGCGGACCACTGGCCATCGTCGAATGCCTTGCGCGCTGCCGCGACAGCGTCGCGCGCGTCGTCGGGGGTGGCCTCGTCGACCACCGCCGCGACGCTCCCGTCGGCCGGGTTGATGATGTCGCGCGTCCCACCGTCGGACGCGTGCCGCCACACTCCGCCGATCAGGAGATCGGGTTCACCGTTCATATCCGCTCACCGCTCATCTCGTTGCGCCGAGATGGGACACTACCCACTCGCAGCGCTCGGCCGCGTGATGTTCGGCAGGTCTATTTCTCGCGGTGACACGCGCAAAGCGGATGGCTGGGAACTGGCTGTGAGCCCCTCGGCCGACCGGACTTTGCCGTGTAGGCGGCCGGTTATTCGCCGGCGTCGGCCGCGGGCGGGTCGTCGACGGGCAGCACAGCTTCCAGAGCGGCTCCGGTGATGCGACGGAAAGCGCGTCGCGGCCGGTTGGCGTCGAGGATCGCGACCTCGAGCGTGTCGGGTCCGATGGTGCGCGTCTCCGAACCGTTGCCGCCGGCCTTGAGTGCATCGACGGCGATCTTCACCGCATCCGACAGCTTGGTGTTCTCGGCGTAGGACTCGTTGAGCTTCTCGATGATCGGCTCGGTGGTTCCGCCCATGACCACGAAGTGCGGTTCGTCGGCGATCGAACCGTCGTAGGTGATGCGGTACAGCTCCGGCGCCTTGGTCTCGCCGTAGTGGGCGACCTCGGCGACGCACAGCTCGACCTCATACGGCTTGGCCTGTTCGGTGAAGATCGTGCCCAGTGTCTGCGCGTACACGTTCGCCAGCTGGCGGCCGGTGACGTCGCGCCGGTCGTAGGCGTAGCCCCTGGTGTCGGCGTACTGGATCCCGCCGCGCCGCAGGTTGTCGAACTCGTTGAACCGGCCGACGGCCGCGAAGCCGACCCGGTCGTAGAGCTCGCTCACCTTCTGCAGTGACCGTGACGGGTTCTCGGCGACGAACAGCACACCGGAGTCGTATGCGAGCACCACCACGCTGCGGCCCCTCGCGATGCCCTTGCGCGCGAGCTCCGAACGCTCGCGCATCGCCTGCTCGGGCGAGATGAAATACGGGAAGCTCACGACTCACCCCGCGCATCCGTCGACGGGCCCGCGGTATGACGGAAAGTGTCCTCGCGCGAACGACTTTCGATGACCTGACGGGCCAGTGCCGCGATCCGCTCCTCGGGCACCTCCTCGGCACCGTCGGCCCCGAGGATGACCGCGGTCGGGTAGATGCCGCGGACCAGATCCGGGCCCCCGGTGGCGGAGTCGTCGTCGGCGGCGTCGTAGAGCCCTTCGATCGCGACCCGGAGCGCCGACTCGGCGTCGGTCACCTGCGAATACAGCTTCTTCACCGACGATTTCGCGAAAATCGAGCCCGAGCCCACCGACTGGTAGCCCTCTTCCTCGAAGTTCCAGCCGCCCGCCGCGTCGAAGGACACGATGCGTCCCGCGGTCTCGGGGTTGCGGTCGTCGAGGTCGTATCCGGCGAGCAGAGGAAGCGCGACAAAGCCCTGCAGCGCGGCACCGAGGTTGCCGCGGACCATCGTCGCCAAGCGATTCACCTTGCCGGGGAACGTGAGTGGGACGCCTTCGACCTTTTCGTAGTGCTCGAGTTCGACGGCGTAGAGGCGGGCGAACTCCACGGCGATCGCCGCGGTGCCCGCGATGCCCGTCGCGGTGTAGTCGTCGGTGATGTACACCTTCTTCACGTCGCGGCTGGCGATCATGTTGCCCTGCGTGGCGCGCCGGTCACCGGCCATCAGCACACCGCCGGGGAACGTCAGCGCGACGATCGTGGTGCCGTGCGGCAGCGCGTCACCCGCACCGGCGAACTCGTGGCCGGTTCGGTTCACGGGAAGAAGTTCGGGCGCTTGGCGGCGCAGCAACTCAGAGAAGGACGACAGGTCCACAGGAATGGAAGGCGCTCCGGGAAGGGGTGACGGGAAGTGCAGCTGATCGCGGTGCGGCCAGCTCACTGTCCACCCTTCTGAACGTATGCGCGGACGAAGTCTTCGGCGTTCTCCTCGAGGACGTCGTCGATCTCGTCGAGCAGATCGTCGGTCTCCTCGGTCAGCTTCTCGCGACGCTCCTGCCCGGCGGCCGTGCTGCCGGTGAGGTCGTCGTCCTCGCCGCCACCACCACCGCGCTTGGTCTGCTCCTGAGCCATCGCTGCCTCCACCCATCGTCTCAGCCAGTCGCCGGCGGGCCACCTCGCTGCCCGCCGTCACTCCACCCTACCGGTCGGCCCCCGTTTTGCCCGGGATAGCGCGGTTAGTTAGTGAGCTGCTCTACCAATTCCACGGCGCTGTCCACGGAGTCCAGCAGGGCCCCGACGTGCGCTTTGCTTCCCCGCAGCGGTTCCAGCGTTGGAATCCGGACGAGCGAATCACCGCCGAGGTCGAAGATCACCGAGTCCCAGCTGGCGGCCGCGATGTCGGCGCCGAACCGGCGCAGGCACTCGCCGCGGAAATAGGCACGGGTGTCGATCGGCGGATTGTCGACGGCGTCGCGAACCTGCTGCTCGGTGGTCAGCCGCTTCATCGATCCGCGCGCCACCAGGCGGTTGTAGAGACCCTTGTCGAGGCGGACGTCGGAGTACTGGAGGTCGACCAGATGCAGGCGCGGCGCCGACCAGTTCAGGTTCTCCCTGCTGCGGAAGCCTTCGAGCAACCGGAGCTTGGCGGGCCAGTCGAGGATCTCGGCGCACTCCATCGGGTCGCGCTCGAGCAGGTCGAGCACGTTCGCCCAGGTCTCCACGACGTCTGCGGCGCGCGGATCCGGATCGCGGCTGTCCACCAGCTTGGCCACCCGGTCGAGGTAGATCCGTTGCAGCGCAAGGCCGGTCAGCTCACGGCCGTCGGCCAGCGCGACGGTGGCGCGCAGCGACGGGTCGCGGCTCACGACGTGCACGGCGTGCACGGGCCGGGCCAACGCCAGGTCGGTGAGGTCCATCCCCTCTTCGATCAGGTCGAGGACCAGCGAGGTGGCGCCCAGCTTCAGGTACGTCGAGGTCTCCGCGAGGTTGGCGTCGCCGATGATGACGTGCAGCCGCCGGTACTTGTCGGCGTCGGCGTGCGGCTCGTCGCGGGTGTTGATGATGCCGCGCTTGAGCGTCGTCTCCAGGCCGACCTCGACCTCGATGTAGTCCGACCGCTGCGACAGCTGGAAGCCGGGCTCGTCGCCCGACGGGCCGATTCCGACGCGCCCGGAACCGGTGATGACCTGGCGCGACACCAGGAACGGGGTGAGGCCCGCGATCACGGCCGAGAACGGCGTCTGGCGCGACATCAGGTAGTTCTCGTGCGAACCGTAGGACGCGCCCTTGCCGTCCACATTGTTCTTGTAGAGCTGCAGCTTCGCCGCGCCGGGCACGCTCGCGACATGCCGGGCGGCGGCCTCCATCACGCGCTCGCCTGCCTTGTCCCAGATGACGGCGTCCAGCGGATCGGTGCACTCGGGCGCCGAGTACTCCGGGTGGGCGTGATCGACGTACAGCCGGGCCCCGTTGGTCAGAATCATGTTGGCCGCACCGACCTCGTCGGCGTCGACGATGGGCGGCGGTCCCGCGGACCGACTCAGGTCGAAGCCTCGAGCGTCGCGCAGCGGCGACTCCACCTCGTAGTCCCAGCGGGTGCGCTTGGCCCGCTGGATGCCCGCGGCTGCCGCATACGCGAGCACCGCCTGCGTCGACGTCAGGATCGGATTCGCGGTCGGGTCGGACGGCGACGAGATGCCGTACTCGACCTCGGTCCCGATAATCCGTTGCATATCCGTAAGCCTAGGTGACGACCCGAAGTAGCCTGCGACCGTGCCTTCCGAGCAGGACGAAGCCGTCGCGACCGCGAGCCGGTTCGTGGCCACGCTCGGCGCCACCATGGCGGCCGCGAACTATCCCGTCACCATGGTCCGCGAGGTGATGGCCCAGACGTCGCGCGCGTACGGGCTCGACCACCAATTCCTCGCGCTGCCGAACTACGTGCAGGTGGGCAGCCCGACCGGCGAGGGCCTCTACATCGTCAACCCCGACTTCTCGCTGCGCTACGACCAGTCGTTCCCGCTGGCGCAACTGGTGGCGCGGGCGCCGAGCGGAACGGTCGACCCCGCCGAGGGACTCGTCGAACTCGATCGAATCCGCAACCAGGAGAGGCGTTTTCCGGTCTGGGTGACCGTGATCGGATATGCCGTGCAGAGCGCCGGACTGGCGTTGATCCTCCAGCCGACGGTGCTGAGCCTGATCGGCGCGACGTTGATGGGCCTCCTCGTCGGCTGCCTGAGCGTGGTCGGCCGGCGCGTCGAGGCCGTCAGCTACATGCTGCCGACGATCTGCTCATTCCTCGTCGCGTTCTGCGTGTTCAACTTCAACGAGCACTGGCACATGGGTCACGACAGCCTCCGCGCGCTCGCCGCGCCGCTGGCGACCTTCCTGCCCGGTGCGGCCATCACGCTCGCCGTCATCGAACTGTCCACCCAGCACGTCGTCTCGGGTGCCAGCAGGCTGGTTGCGGGTTTCATGCAGATCGCCCAGCTGGCGTTCGGCATCCTGATCGCCGCGCAGTTGGCCGGGGTCGCCGACGGCGCCCTGGAGACCACGCAGATCAATCGGCTCGGCGCGTGGGCGCCGCTGGTCGGCGTGATCGTCTACGGTCTCGGCGCCATGTTGAACTTCGGGCCGCCGACGTCGTTCCTGCCGTGGATGCTGCTGATGCTGCTCACCGCCTACGGCGGCCAGTGGCTCGGCAACGAGTTGCTCGGAAGCTACGCCAGCGGCTTCGGCGGCGGCCTCGTCCTCATCGTCTTCGCGCTCGCCATCTCGCACCGGCCCAACACCCCGCCGACGGTGTCGCTCATCCTTCCGGGTTTCTGGCTGCTGGTGCCGGGTTCGCTCGGCTTCATGGGCGTCACCGAACTGATCGGCACCCACAGCAGCGCGATCTTCACCGCGACGCTGATCTCGATGATGTCGATCGCCGTCGGGGTCCAGACCGGGCTCCTGTTGTTCCGTGCGGCGATTCAGCTGAGCGGTTCACCGCACCGACGCGCACTGCACGACTGATGACGGGAGACGCACCGATGCCGGCTTCCGAGGCGCGGCGCGCCGCCGACCGATGGTTCCTCGAGCGGGGGCTGCCCGCCGTCCTGCGTCCGGGTGCGCTCGTGCGCAGGTTGTGGCCGCGGTCGGCGCCCGCGCTGGCGGCGTTCGCGGTGTTCATGGTCAACTCCGTGCTCGTCGTCGCGGTCACCGGTCGGCACACGATCGACATCAACGGCCAACCGACACGCACCGAGTGGTTCGTGCTCGGCCTGCTGGTGCTCGTGACGCCGGTCGCCGCCGTGGTCGGCTGGCAGGTCTCACGCATCACCGAGATCCGCACCCGCACGCTGGTGGCCACTGTGTCGGCGCTGGCGGTGGTGGCGGGCGGAGTCTTCGGCGGCCCGAGCGAGCGGATCCTCGCCAACCTCGTCGTCGACGCCATCGTGATCGTCGTCGCGCTGGTGCTCACCGCCTCCGGGATCGGGTCGATCCTCGGCTGGGGGTTGCGCACGGCGGCGGAGAACCTCTCGTTCATCGGCGCGTTGTTCGTCCGCGCCCTGCCTGTGGTCCTGCTGACCGTGCTCGTCTTCTTCAACACCTATGTGTGGTTGATGGCGTCGATCGTCAGCAGGCCGCGACTGTGGCTGGCGCTGCTGTTCCTCGGCGCCATCTCGGTTGCGTTCATCACGTCCGCCACGGTCGACCGGGTGCGTTCGATCCTGTCCGGCTCACGCCACTCCGAGGGCGACGACGGTCGACTGGCGGGCACCCCGTTCGAGGCGATGCCCGATCCGGTCACGCCGCTGCCGCTGTCCCGCGCCGAACGCGCCAACGTGGTGTTCGTGCTGGCCACCTCCCAGGTGCTACAGGTGGGGTTGGTCGCGATCGTCGCCGCGCTGATCTTCTTCGTGCTCGGCCTGATCCTGCTCAGCCCCGAACTGCTGGCGCAATGGACCCGCAACGGCTCGAGTGACGGGGAGATATTGGGGATGACGCTGCCGATACCTCAGTCGCTGATCCAGACGAGCATGTTCCTGGCCGCCCTGACCTTCATGTACATCAGCGCGCGGGCGGTCGGCGACGTCGACTACCGCACCCGCTTCATCGATCCGTTGATCGACGACCTCAGGTTGACGCTCGTCGCGCGG
>DATEIG010000386.1:0-7726 GCA_035279185.1 Mycobacterium sp. | reverse complement strand
TGCGTCGTGCCGGTCGTGACGCCCTCGGTCATCGCGGTGTTGACGTACAGCGGCCACATCGCGATGACGCGGATGCCGTAGCGGCCCCACTCGATGTCGAGTGCCTCGGTGAGGCCCCGCACGAAGAACTTCGTCGCGCTGTAGGTGGCGAGTTCGGCCTGCCCGTAGATCGCCGACGCGGACGCCAGGTTGACGACGACGGCGTTCGGGGTGGCGCGCAGGTACGGGAAGGCGGCGTGGGTTCCGATGACGACGCCCTTGGTGTTGATGTCGATCTGCGTGAGTTGGGCGTCGAGGTCGATGTCCTCGAAGCGGCCGGTCCTCATGACGCCCGCGTTGTTGATCAGCACGTCGAGGCGTCCGCCGGACGCCTCCACGAAGTCGGCCAGTCGTTGTGCCGTCTCGTCGGGGTCGGTGACGTCGAGGTGTCCGGTGACGGCCTTGGCGCCGAGCCCTTCGACCTCTTCGGCGAGCGACTTCAGGCCCACCTCGTCGAGGTCGAAGCCGCCGATGAGGTAGCCGTTGCGGGCGAAGGAGAGCGCGGTGGCCCGGCCGATGCCGGCCGCCGCCCCGGTGATGAAGACGGATTTCGTTACGGGCATAGCTCTACGATCGCATGGCGGCGATGTTGTGCCAGAGATTCTTCAAGCTGTCGGTACCGCCGAACAGCGTGGTGAAGTGCGTCGAGTCGATCAGCAGGATGTCGCCTGCGCGCTGACCGCTCGGCGGCATCCAGATCAGCGCGTTGAACTCCGTGTTGCCGGCTGCGGTGAACGGATGCGGACGGTTCGGGTCGACACGCTGGCGCCCGAGTACGACGAGGTCCTTGCTCTCCGGTGCGGTCAGTTCGTAGTGCGGCAGATGCGGATGGAAGTTGAACGTGCTGACGTTGTCGAGCAGCCGAGGGCCGTCCAGATCCCGGAAGCCGGTCAGCGGTGCGATGTCCTTCGTGCCCTCGACGACCGCGGGGCGCAGTCCCCAGGTGTTGTGCACGGGCACGTCGAGTGCCTTCATCAGCGAGCGGGTGTACGCGGTGAAGCGCTGCTGACGCGGCACCAGCCGGTCGCCGTGGTGTTCGTACTCGACCTGGCGCTGCTTCAGGTCGTCGGTGAAGCCGACGTCGTGGTGCGGCGCGAGCAGAAGGCAGGTGCCCTCGCGCGTGAGCCACTCTTTGATGGCGGCGATCTCGTCGGGCGCGGCTTCCTCCTGGGCGAGCAGATGATCGAGTCCGAACACCATCAGCGTGTCGGTGTCGGCGAGTATCCGCTCGTCGATCGGCAGCTTGTAGCCGGCCTGGTCGATGCGTTGGAAAACCGCGACGGGGTGACCGGTCGCCTCTTCGGCGACTTCTTGGAATGCGAGTGCGGACCGGTGAAAGAGTTCTAGCGTGCCCGCGATGCCCTGCAGGAAGTTCGCCTCGTTGTACTCCGGTGTCTCGTAGGCGGGCCACAGGACGTTCCGCACCTCGGTGATCGTGGAGAACCGGTTCTCGATCACCTCGGGTGGCCGTTGCGACTCCCAGGGATAGCTCCACGTCCAGTAGATGCTGATACGGCGGCCGCCGCTGTGCGGACGGGCGACATGGCTCTGGTTGTAGGTGCGAGCGCGCATGATGATGCCCCTTCGGAGGTGCTAGAGCGAAGCCAGGTAGCGCATGGCGTTCATCCCGGGCAGGAAGAAGTACGCGCCACCTTTGAGTGTGGTGAATGCGGGGATTCCTCTGTGCACCTTGCGGATCGGCCGTTTCGGCACGGTGAAGTCGAGCGTGCCGTCCTGAGTGCCGCAGATCGGGTCGTGCTCGTTGCCGAGTTCGTGGAAAGCCCTGTCGTTGATCCAGACGTTCTGCGCGAACTCGAACTGACGCACGAGATCGGCGCAGATGATGAACGCGGCGATGCCCCGGTCGACGCCGTCGTCGGGCGCGCCCTCGGGCAGTGCGGGCCCGTACGTGGCGCCGCGACGGATCATGCGTCGCCGGTTCATGTAGTGGGCGGTGTCGCGCGGATTGAGCCTGCGGGCGTGCGAGCCCAGCGGGCACGCGTAACCGAACGGATCCATCTCCTTGTAGTTGAAGTCGTTGTTGCGCAGCGGATCCGCGCCGAGTTCGGGGTCGTCCCGCTCCGGTGCCAGCACCAACGGCGCGCCGCTGCGCCACCGGCCCATGAACTTGGCCGCCAGCAACTCCTCGTCGTCAGGGGTCGCGGAGTTCTCGCGCAGATACTCCCGGAACGACGCCACATGCTCTTCCAGTCTGCGGTAGGCCATATAGCTGCCGTTGCGCGAAAGAATCTCGGGGGCAGGGAGATTGGCGACCGGGCCGTTCTCGTCGGGGTAGCCGAGGATGAATTCGCCGGGCTCGAGGGCGGCACCCGACCCGGGGGTGGGCTCCTCGCCGGAGCCCTTCATCACCGGCTGTGACAGACGGTCGCGGAAGCCGAAGTGGTCGTGGGCGTAGTTGAACGGCGGAGTCGCGTTGAGATCGAGATAGGACACGCTGCGCACACCGTCGGTGCGGGCGAGGAGCTCGTCGTGGTTGGCGATCGACTCCCTGCACTGCTCGTCGGTGCGCGAGAACAGGATCGCGATCGCGTGCACGTCATCGCCCGCGAGGCCGCCGACCCAGTGCTCCGGTGCGCAGTTCCCGGTGTCGCCGAGGATGTCGGCGCGCGACGCCATGCCCGCGCGGAACTCCTCGGGGAAGGTCTGCAGAGAGTCCTCCGGCACACCGAGCGCACGCAGACCGTTCCAGGTGAAGGCCAGTGTCACCCAGCGGTCGGACTCGTCCATCGTCGCCGCCGCGTCGGCGGCCGAGGACACCTTGTCGAGCAGTTCGGACAACCACGCCCGCCCGCCGTCGGGTGTGTCGAACGACAGGAACTCGTAGCGCCCGGTGATAGCGGGTGTGCGGGTCAGCAGGATGTGCTGGATGTCGTGGAGTTCGAGCATGCCGCTACTGCTTGCCTTTCGTCCACGACCACGCCGCGATGCGCCACCCCGATGCCGAGTTCTGCAGCGCCACGGTGAAGTACGCGCCCGTCTGCGTGATCGGCGTGCCGCGCAGATCGAATGTCATGGTCGCGGGCACCACGACGTAGGCGCTGTCGCCGGTGACCGCATTGTGGACGGGATCGCCGATGGTGACGCAGTAGCCCGAGGCGCCCAGATGATCGCCTTCGACCAGCACATCGGCGTACCAGTCGCGAGCGGCGGAATTGCCCTGCCACACGTGCGGCGCCATGCCGTCGAGAATTGCCGCCGAGTCAGCGAAGACCGCCGCCATACCGTCGGCGTCGCCGGTGTTGAACGCGTCGATGTACTGCTGCACCGCTTGCAGCGGGGTGGTCGGGGCCATCCGTCACTGCATCTGGTCGAGCATGGTGGAGAAGGCGGCTTTGAGCCGCAGCGCTTTCTTGATCTCGTCGGCGGTCACATACGGGTATTCGCCGTATTCGAGGAAACTCGGCACCTGATGTTCTCTGACGAATTTGATGAATGCGTCGGGGTTCTCTTTCCAGTCCTCGGGGAAGCCCTCGAGATTGGTGAAGACGGTCGTCACGCCGGTCGCGCTGAACAGCTGCACCGCGTCCTCGGTGTATTTGTCGAAGTCGGTGTCGAAGATGCCCTGATATTGAAAGTGCAGACCCGATCCGACGTCGAACAGGACCCACCGCAGATAGTGCAGGCGCAGCGGCGCGAGCGCCTCGGGGCTTGCGGCGATCGTGTCCTCGATGGTCTTGCCGTAGGCACGAATCGCGTCCTCACGGCCCTCTTTGACCTTCGCGATGATCGAGAAGCCGTGGCATGCGGGCGTTCGGGGGAACAGGGGCCCGTAGCGCCCCCGCTCGAGTTCGAAATAGCCTTCCTTCGGAATGGCCATCGCGGCCGGTTTGGTCCAGTCCTGTTCGTTGGTAGCCACGGGAGCCCCCTGATGTTCGACCGTCCGGTGGAGCGGAGCGTAACACCGGCCTTCGCACCGGATTCCGGTTTGGACATTCAGCCGCCGAACGAAATGGGATCGGTCCAAAAGGGAAGGCGCAAATGTCGAAAATCGGCAATTGGCCATCGCCGCGGCTTACTCTCCGGCTATCGAGAGAAAGGAGTGAGCCGTGCGATCAAGACAGCGGATTCTGACGGCGGCAGTGGCGGCTATGGCGGGGCCCATGGCACTCGTCGTCGCGACGCCGCAGGCTTCGGCGGAGTGCACCAGCGCGGGGAATTCCACCGTGTGCGCGCAGGGCACGGTCCGCGGCGGCGGTCCGACGCCGCCGAGCGCGGCCTACCCCAGTTATTGCTCCGATCCCTGGTACTGCGACGACGGCTGGGACATGGACGTCATCTGGCGCCCCGGCCGCCCCGGTATCGGCGGCCCGGGTGGCCCGGGTGGCCCGGGTGGTATCGGTCCCCGGCGTTGAGTGCTGTTGACGATGTCGAATATCCATCTATCCAAGGAGCCACCATGTTGTTTCGTAGCGTGATCAGCGCCGGCATGATCGCCGGCTCGATGCTCGTCGGCAGCGCTGCCACCGCGGCGGCCGATCCGCCGAACTGCACCGCAGGCGACCTCGCAGGGGTGATGTCCGGCGTCAACGCGGCGACGTCGGCCTATCTGCTGACGCATCCGGATGTGAATGCTTTCTTCACCGGCCTGAAGGGCAAGACCAGGGACGAAATGAAGACGGAGATGGCTGCGTACGGGGATGCCAACCCGCAGGTGCGAGATGAATTACTGGGCATACGGCAGCCTGCCGCGGACTTCCGCGACCGCTGCGATGCGCCGGTGCCCGACGGACCGATGGGCTGACGTCAGCTCACGAGCATCGCCACGCCGAGTCCGACCATCGTGACGGCGATCAGGCCGTCGAGGACCCGCCACGTCATCGGTGTGGCGAACAGACCCGCGAGCCGACGGGCGCCGAGGCCGAGGCCGGCGAACCAGACCGCGCTCGCGGTGACCGCACCGACGCCGAAAAGCCAGCGGCCGTCGCGGTGTTCGTTCGCCAGCGCGCCGAGCAGCACCACGGTGTCGAGGTACACGTGCGGGTTGAGGAAGGTCATGGCCGCGCACGTCACGAGCACCTCGGCCAGGCGGGCGGGGGCGGCGTCCGACGGTGTCAGTGTCGACGGCCGCCAGGCACGACGGGCGGCGAGCAGTCCGTAGCAGAACAGGAAAAGCGCACCGCCGAACTTCGCGACGGTGACCGCGCTGGGGTGTGCATTGATCAGCGCGCCGACGCCCGCGATGCCCGCTGCGATCAAGGCGATGTCAGAGACGGTGCACATCGCGACGACGGGCAGGACGTGCTCACGTCGGATGCCCTGCCGCAGGACGAATGCGTTCTGCGCCCCGATTGCGGCGATGAGGGTGAACGACGCCAGGAAGCCGACGATCAGGGGCGAGTTCATGGGTTCGACGCTAAGAACCCCGGTCCCATCAGTCCAGCTAATGCTTCTTCAGTCGCATTAGAATTGCTAATGTGCAGATCGACGGCCAGCAGCTCGCCGCGTTCGCCGCGGTGATCGACCACGGCAGCTTCGACGCCGCGGCCGACTCCCTCCACATCACGCCGTCCGCGGTCAGCCAGCGGATCAAGGCGCTCGAGCAGCGGGTCGGTCAGGTGCTGGTGCGCCGCGAAAAGCCCTGCGTGGCGACCTCCGCCGGGGTGCCGCTGCTGCGTCTCGCCGCGCAGACGGCGCTGCTGGAGGTCGAAGCGCTGGCCGATATGGGGAGCGGCGCCGAGCAGCGGACCCGCGTCGTCGTCGCCGTCAACGCCGACTCGATGGCGACGTGGTTCACAGCGGTGTTCGACAGGCTGCCCCAGGTGCTGCTCGACATCCGGATCGAGGATCAGGACCACTCGGCGCGGCTGCTTCGCGGCGGTGCCGCGATGGGTGCGGTCACCACGGAACGCGCGGCGGTGCCGGGTTGCCGCGTGGTGCCGCTCGGCGTGATGCGGTACGTGGCGGTCGCCGGCCCCGGCTTCGCCGAGCAGCATTTCGGGGACGGCTTCACCGCTGACGCCGTTGCTTCCGCGCCGTCGCTGGCGTGGAACCGCGATGACGCCTTGCAGGACCTATTGGTACGCAGGGCGTTTCGTCGCGACATCATCCGATCAGTGCACTATGTGCCCACCGCGGAGGGCTTCGGCGGCGCGGTGCGGGCCGGTCTGGGCTGGGGCATGTTCCCCGAGACCCTGGCCGCGGTCGGGGAGGGTGACGGCTCGTTCGTGCGCATCTGCGACACGCATCTCGACGTTCCTCTGTTCTGGCAGTGCTGGAAACTGGACAGCTCGTTGGTGCGCACCATCACCGAAGCGGTGCGGTCTGCCGCCGAACAGGCGCTTCTCCGCTGACCGTTACTTTTCTGCGGGAATTAAGACGAAGCGGTCGCGAGATGCGAGGATTGTTTCCGCATCACAACAGGGGGCTGTCCCCACGGGCGGCAGGAGTACGACATCACGATATATGCGCGCCTGGCCACGGGCCTTTGCGTGCTCTCCCTCGTGCTGGTCTTCGGCGGGGCAGGGGGGACGGTCGCCGCCGCCGACACGGAAACGGACGGGTCGGTCAGCGAGGAGCACGCCCCGACCGGTGCCGAGAACAACGTCGACCCGACGCCCGCCGCGTCCACCGCGGCCACCGAGGCCACAGTCCAGCCGGCGGTGGTGGAGACGGCGCCGACGGTCCTTCCGACATACGAGCCCGGCGCCCTGTTCGGAGTCGACCACGAGGCGACGTCCGGTGCGGCGTCCGCGCGAGGAACCGAAGAGGAGCCCTCAGGACCCTCGGGCCCGATGGCACTCGGGGCGATGACCGTGAGTCAGACGGGCACGGGTACCGATGCGCCCGCGACGGTCGCAGACGACAACAAGGGCTCCGATACGGTCCCCGCGGACGCCACCGGTCAGCAGGTCAACGAACCGGACGTCGTCGTCTCGCACTCTCCGTCCACGGAGCCGTCGACGGAGCCGAGCGCTTCCCCGGTGGCTGCCGACCCGCCGGCGACCGAACCGCCTACCGAAGAGCCCGCCGTCCAAACCGTCGCCAATGACGTTGCCACCGTGGAGAAATCATCCGCGGCTGTCGAAGCCGCACCACCCGTGGTCGGTCCCGCCGCTGCCGGCAATCTGCTCGCGGTGCTCGCCTACCTCTTCATCGGATCGCCCAACGGCGATCCTCCGCTCATCGGGTTGCCCAGCAGCCTGCTGTCGTTGCTCGGGTTCCCGCTGACGGGCGAACTTCCCCTCCCACCCGTTGCGGCAGGCGGAATCGGCGGCAGCCTCTTCGCGGGCGGGATCCTCACGGCTGTCCGCACGGCGTTGGCGTCGCCCCTGTCGGGTCCGGTGATCTGGCCCGACATGGTGATTGCCTCGGGCAGCCCACGGTCGTTGTCGCCGACCGGCGGAATCGTGCACCGGAGCCTGAACGGGGTCTCCGCCAGCGGCGTGAAATCCGAGCACCTTTCGCTGGCGATGGCTGATTCCGTGGTCCCCGAGCAGGTGCGGTCGGTGCTGAGGCACACCATCGGCGCAGTCCTGGCCCCGCTGTCGCTCCTCCTGCTGGCGGTCACCGCGTCACCGGGCCTCGCCGGACTCCTTCTCCTCGCCGCTGCAGGCACCTTCGTCGGCTACCGGCAGGCCAAGGCGGCATCCATACTGCGCGCGGTGGGTATCGCCCGCTTCGTGAAGGCGGGACCGCTGGGCGTCGTGCGCACGGGCGGCCTCGTCGC
>DATEIG010000385.1:0-16127 GCA_035279185.1 Mycobacterium sp. | reverse complement strand
GCTCGCGTTGACCGACGAGCGGCAGCGGATCTCGGCCGAGTTGCGCAAGCGCGGCGTGTCCACCGAATCCGATGTGCTGACCAAGCTGCTCGCCGACGACATCTACACGACCAAGTCGATGATGCTCGACGAGATGATCCTGGACGCGGATCTGACCCCGCGGCCGGGACTGATCGATCTCGTCATGGAGGCGTTCACGGCCGGCGTGGTGGTCGCGGTCGTCTCCGGTGGGCAGCGCAGCTGGACGCAGCCGTTGGTGCGGCAACTGGTCGGCGACGGTGTCGTCGAGACCGTCGTGACCGCCGACGACGTGAAGAAGCCGATGCCCGACCCAGAGGCGTTCCGGTCGGCGCTGTGGGAGCTCGGAATTCCCGCCGAGAACGCGCTCGCGATCACTGGTTCGGCCTCGGGACTGCGGGCCGCGACCTCGGCGGGGTTGGCCTCGGTTGTCATCACCGGCGACGGCTCGCCCGAGATTCCCGCGGCGCTGGCGGTGCGGCCGGACTACGCAGGCAGCGAGCCGATGGGGATCGCTGACTGCCAGCGGCTGCATCGTCGTTGGTTCGCCGACCACAAGCCTGCCGACGCGGCCTAACTGCCGCGCAGCAGTTCGATCACCGCGCTGAAGTCCCTGTCGGAGTGGTCGGCGTTGTACTTGGCGTAGATCTCCGCGGCGTGGGTGCCCAGCGGAGCCGACGATCCGGTCGAGTTCACCGCGTCCATCGCCAGGCCGAGGTCCTTGTTCATCAGCGCCGTCGCGAAACCCGGCTTGAAGTCGTTGTTGGCAGGCGAGGTCGGAACCGGGCCCGGCACAGGGCAGTTCGTGTGCACGGCCCAGCAGTTGCCGGTCGCGCCGGTGATCACGTCGAACAACGACTGTGCCGAGAGCCCCAGTTTCTCGGCGAGGACGAACGCTTCACCGATGGCGATCTGCTGCACCGCGAGGACCATGTTGTTGCACAGCTTGGCGCTCTGCCCGTTGCCGGAGCCGCCGCAGTGAATGATCTTGCCCGCCAACGGCTCTAGGACCGGCCGCGCACGTTCGACGGCCTCGTCCTCGCCGCCGACCATGAATGCGAGCGTGCCCGCCGTGGCGCCCTTCACCCCGCCTGACACGGGCGCGTCGAGTTGCGCGAAGCCCCGGTCGGTGGCTTGTTTGTGGATCTCGCGGGCGTCGTCGACCGAGATCGTCGAGGTGTCGATGAACAGCGCACCCGCCTTCGCCGCGGGCAGCACCTCGTTGTAGCAGGACTTGACGATGGCCCCGCTGGGCAGCGAGGTGATGACGACGTCGGCGTCGGCCACCGCCGCCGCGCCGGTGTCGAAGACCGTGGCGCCCTTCTCTTCTGCGGCTGCTTTCGACGCGGGCACGGGGTCGAAGGCGTTGACGGTGTGGCCCGCTGCGACGAGGTTCGCCGCCATCGGCCCGCCCATGTTGCCCAGCCCCAAGAACGCGATGATCGACATGTCGACCTTTCTATGAGGCGCGGGCTCGGGCGGCTTCGGCCCGACCGATGACCACGCGCATGATTTCGTTGGTGCCCTCGAGTATCCGGTGCACGCGCAGATCGCGGACGATCTTCTCGAGACCGTACTCGCTGAGATAGCCGTAGCCGCCGTGCAATTGGAGTGCCTGATCGGCGACGTCGAAGCAGGCGTCTGTCACGTAGCGCTTGGCCATCGCGCACAGTTCGACCTTGTCGGGGTGGTCGGCGTCGAGCGCGGACGCGGCCCGCCACAGCAGGGTTCGCGACGTCTCGAGGGCGGTGGCCATGTCGGCGAGGGTGAACCGGATGGTCGGCTCGTCGAGCAGTGCCCCGCCGAACGCCTGCCGGTCGGCCAGGTAGCCTGCGGCCTTCTCGAACGCGGCCTGGGCCCCGCCGAGCGAGCACGCCGCGATGTTGATCCGGCCGCCGTTGAGTCCGTTCATCGCGATGGAGAACCCGGTGCCCTCGCCGTCGGCGCCGCCGAGCATGCAGTCCGCGGGCACCCGCGCGCCCTCGAAGATCACCTGCGCGGTTGGCTGCGCTTTCCAGCCCATCTTCTCTTCGTTGGCGCCGAAGGAGACTCCGGGAGTGTCTTTTTCGACGATGAAGGCGGAGATGCCGCGGGGGCCGTCGCCTCCGGTGCGAGCCATCACGATGTAGACGTCGGAGGATCCAGCCCCGGAGATGAACTGCTTGACCCCGTCGAGTATATAGACGTCGCCAGCCGAATCAGAACAGCGGACCGCCTTCGTGCGCAATGCGCTTGCGTCCGAGCCGGCGCCCGGTTCAGTCAGGCAGTAACTTGCGATGGCCTCCATCGACGCCAGCTTGGGCACCCACGTCGTGCGTTGTTCGCGTGTGCCGTACGTGTCCACCATCCACGCGCACATGTTGTGGATGGACAGGAACGCGGCGACGGTGGGGTCGGCGGCGGCCAACTGCTCGAAGATCCGCACCGCATCGATGCGGCGCAGGCCGCTGCCGCCCGCCTCTTCGTCGCAATAGATCGCCGCCATACCCAGTTCCGCGGCCTCCCGAAGTTCGTCGACCGGGAAGTGATGCGTCCTGTCCCATTCCAACGCGTTGGGGGCAAGCCGCTTTTCGGCGAACGCCGCCGCAGTCTCGGCGATGACGCGTTCGTCGTCGTCCAGATCGAAGAACTGCATTCAGCTCTACTTCATGGTGGGGATGACGAATTCGGCGCCATCCTTGATGCCCGATGGCCACCGCTCGGTGATCGTCTTGACCTTGGTGTAGAAGATGATCGACGCGGGCCCGTGCTGGTTGAGGTCGCCGAAGCCCGACCGCTTCCAGCCGCCGAAGGTGTGGTAGGAGACCGGAACAGGAATCGGCACGTTGACACCGACCATGCCGACCTGCACCCTGGACACGAAGTCGCGCGCGGCGTCGCCGTCGCGGGTGAAGATCGCGACCCCGTTGCCGTACTCGTGCTCGGTCGGCAGCCGAAGCGCCTCTTCGTAGTCGTGGGCGCGCACGATGCACAGCACAGGCCCGAAGATCTCGTCGGTGTAGATCGACATGTCGGGCGTGACGTGGTCGAACAGCGTCGGGCCGATGAAGTAGCCCTTCGACAGGTCGGCCTCGTCGAAAGTCAGTTCGTCGCTTGCTCGTTCGCGTCCGTCGACGACCGCTTCGGCGCCGGCCTCGATGCCCTGGGCGATGTAGTCCTTGACGCGCTTGAGCGCGGCTTCGGTGACGAGCGGGCCGTAGTCGGCCTTCGGATCGAGGCTGTGACCGACACGCAGCTGGTTGACACGCTCGACGAGCCTGGCGCGCAACCGGTTTGCGGTTTCCTCGCCAACCGGCACCGCGACGCTGATCGCCATGCACCGTTCACCCGCGCTGCCGTACCCGGCCCCGATGAGGGCGTCGACGGCCTGGTCCAGGTCGGCGTCCGGCATCACGATCATGTGGTTCTTCGCGCCGCCGAAGCACTGTGACCGCTTACCGTTGGCCGCCGCGTTCGCGTAGATGTACTGCGCGATGTCGGAGCTGCCGACGAAGCCGACAGCCTGGATGTCGGGATGGTGCAGGATCGCATCGACGGCTTCCTTGTCGCCCTGCACGACCTGGAACACCCCGGGCGGCAGACCGGCTTCGATGAACAGCTCGGCGAGCCGCACGGGCACCGAGGGGTCGCGCTCGGAAGGCTTGAGGATGAAGGCGTTTCCGCATGCCAGCGCGGGGCCCGCCTTCCACAGCGGGATCATCGCGGGGAAGTTGAACGGGGTGATGCCCGCGACGACGCCGAGCGGTTGGCGGATCGAGTAGACGTCGATACCGGAGCCGGCGTTCTCGGTGAACTCACCCTTCAGCAGGTGCGGGATGCCGATCGCGAACTCGATCACCTCGATGCCGCGCTGGATGTCGCCCCTGGAGTCGGCGACCGTCTTGCCGTGCTCGATCGACAGCAGTTCGGCCAGTTCTTCGACATTGGCGTTGACCAGGTCGATGAACTTCATCATCACGCGTGCCCGGCGCTGCGGGTTCCATGCGGCCCATTCTTTCTGGGCTTCGACGGCAGAGGCGACCGCGGTGTCGACGTCGGCGGCCGACGCCATCAGGACCTGGGCCTGCACCTCGCCGGTGCTCGGGTTCATCACGTCGGCGGTTCGCGTCGACGCCAGGTTGCTGCGCTGCCCGTCGATGAAATGTGGAATCTGTGTGGTCATGACCATGCCCCTCGGTGGAAGATACTTGGACATCCTAGTAATGGCCCGGCAACGCTGGCAAGGCACGTTGCGCGGCCGAACCACCCGGTTCAATACTGCCCCCGGCTGACGTCATCGACAATTGGGTCGCGCCGCGGAGCGGCGTAGACCTGGGTTCATCCAGAAAACGAAGTGGCAGTGCCTTAGGGTGTGCGGCTGTGGGTGCAACGGGTGCGTATCTGACCGCTGTCGTGGCAGGCGCGGTGACGGCGGGTATCGGGGCGGCGAATGTGTTGGCGGTACCGCCCGACACCGCGGTGGCGGCTGAGTCGACGAAGGACGTCGGTCTGTCGGCAGTCACGATTCCGGTCATCGATATCGGGCCGACGCCAGGGCCGCTGTCGATCTGGCGGTACCTCGCCATCCAGGCGGGGACGAACCCACTCCTTCTGGGCCTTGTGCAGCAGGCCGGGAACACCTACGACCTGCCTGGCCTGTTCACGACGGTCGACTCCGACACGAATTGGTTCGTGAAGGCCGTGCGCAACCCTGGCGAGTCCATCGACTTCGGCGCAACGGCGGACCAGAGCCAATCGGGGGCATGGAAGCTGCTCGGAGGCGCACTCGCGGGTGGATCGTCGGCCATCACAGACCATCGCGATGTTCATTTCGTCCCGCTCACCGGCGGCTCGGGGGGGTTGGGCTTCGGCTTGAACGGAGTGCTCGGGGACACCCAGTACGACCGCAACCTCTCGCTGCTCGACAGCAACCTGGACATCGCGGGAGATCGCACCCTCGCGGAGTTTGACGGCGTGACCGCGCTGCAGCCCTTCGACGGCTTCAAAGCGGTCGGCGGCGGCACCCTGTTCGACGCTGAACCCGACGCGACCTTCAATCTGGGCTCGCTCACCGGCGGAGCAGGCGGCCACGGCGGCATCAACGGCGACGGCGGCCTCTGCCTGGGCTCCTCGCGGGGCGATGAGGACTGTGGCGGCAACATCTCGTTCGTGCAGATCGCCGCTCCCGTGAGCGGCGCTCTGACACTTGGCAATACCCAGATCGCCTCGGCAGACTTCGAGGACAACGCGCTCGCAGTCAAATTGAAGCCAGGTCAGTTCTCGGTGACGGGTGCGGTCGGCGGCAGCTTCACAGTCGGCGGTGTGACGATCGGGCGACCGATTCCGATCGACTTCCAAATTCCCCGTGCGTCCTCGATGCTGTCATCGACGAACAGCAGGCAGACGGTCAAGACGTCGCTGGTTGCCGTGCCGGGGAAGGCGGGCGCGGACAGCGGAACCGCTTCGACGGGACGGCATGCGGCCGGCGACGCGGTGAACTCGGCGATCTCGGGCGTCGGGACCGCCGTCAAGACAGCGGTATCCACCGTGGCGAACTCGAAGCCCAAACATGCCAAGCCCGACACCGAAGACTGACGGTCGCGCAGTTTCGAGCACGGCATCTAGGTGCGTCGGCGGCGTTCCTCGACGAACGCCTTGGCGTCCTCCCACGTCGGCAACAGTCCGGCGGACTTGACCTGGTCGAGCGACGGCGCCTCCGCGTCGCGCTGCGACAGCACGTGATCGGTTCCGGGCCACCCGATGTTCAGCACCGGATCGGTGGCCAGGATGGTGTGCTCGCGGGCCGGGTCGTACGCCGCCGAGCAGAGGTACATGACCGTCGACTCCTTGTAGAGGGCTTGAAAGCCGTGCGCCAGGCCCTCGCTGATGTACACCGAGCGACGGCTGCGATCGTCGAGCAGCACGGAGTCCCACTGCCCGAAAGTCGGTGAGCCGACTCGGATGTCGACCACGACGTCGAACACCGCACCCCGCACGCACGTCACGTACTTGGCCTGGCTCGGCGGCAGCTGCGCGAAGTGCAGTCCCCGCAACACCCCTGCCGCCGACACGGAGCAGTTGGCCTGGCGCAGATCGAACCGATGCCCGGCGATGTCGGTGAACCCGCTGTCGGTGAACCACTCGAAGAACACCCCGCGCTCGTCGGCATGCTGATTCGGCGTGATCTCCCATGCACCCGGTACGGTGAGCTCGCGCACCTCCACGTCACTGACCCCGCTGCGCATACGCGTCCTCGACATCCTCTTTCAGTGGCCCCCACCATGATTCGTTGTCGCGATACCAGTCGATGGTCTCGCGGAGGCCTTCTTCGAAGTCGGTGTGCTTGGGGCCCCACCCGAGCTCGTCCCGCAGTTCCGACGGGTCGATCGCATACCGCAGGTCATGGCCGACGCGGTCGACGACGTGGTCGAAATCATCGGGGTCGCGGTCCATCAGCCGCAGAATGGTCCGCATGACCGACAGGTTGTCACGCTCGCCCTCGGCGCCGATCAGATACGTGCGACCGATCTGACCGTCGGCCAGGATCCGCCACACCGCGCTGTTGTGATCGCCGACGTGAATCCAGTCGCGCACATTGGTTCCCGCGCCGTAGAGCTTGGGCCGCCGCCCGGTCAGCACGTTGGTGATCTGTCGCGGGATGAATTTCTCCACGTGCTGATATGGGCCATAGTTGTTGGAGCAGTTGGAGATCGTCGCGCGCACACCGTATGAGCGCACCCACGCCCGCACCAGCATGTCGGCGGCCGCCTTGGTCGACGAGTAGGGGCTCGACGGGTTGTACGGCGTCTCAGCGGTGAACCGACGCTCTTCGGCGAGTTCGAGATCGCCGTAGACCTCGTCAGTCGAGACGTGGTGCAGGCGCACATCGTGGAGCCGTACCGCCTCCAGCAGGGTGTAGGTGCCGATGACGTTGGAATGCAGGAAAGGCTCCGGATCGGCCAGCGAGTTGTCGACGTGCGTCTCGGCCGCGAAATGGACCACCGCGTCGGCCTCGGCGACGAGCTCTGTCACCAGCTCGGCATCGGCGACATCGCCCTGTACGAGGCGGATCTTGTCGTCGACCGGCGCCAGCGATTCGCGGCTGCCCGAGTAGGTCAGCGCGTCGAGGACCGTGACGTCGTGCTCGTCCACTGCGGCGTGCACGAAGTTGGCGCCGATGAAACCTGCGCCCCCGGTGACCAGCAACCGCATGGACCCACCGTAGCGGTCGAAGTGTGGTCAGCCCTTCAGTCCCAGCGGTCCGGCCAGCTCCTGAAGTGTCGGCAGCAGGTTGTCCGCACCGCCGAGCACCTGAATGGCGACGTGGTCGGCCCCGGCCTGGAGGTGCTCGGTGAGCCGCCTCACGACATCATCGGGCGTGCCGTGGGCGACCAGAGCGTCGATCAGCCGGTCGCTGCCGGGCTTCGCGACGTCTTTGTCGGTGAACCCGAGCCGCTTCCAATTGTTCAGGTAGTTGCTCAGATTCAGATAGAAGTCGACGGTCTGCCTGCCGATTTCGCGCGCCTCATTCTCGTCGGTGGTGAGCACCACCTTGTGTTCGGGCGCCAAAAACACTGTGGGCCCGACCAATTCGCGCGCCGTCCCCGTGTGCTCCGGTGTCGTCAGGTAGGGGTGCGCGCCCGCGCTGCGCTGGGCGGCCAGTTGAAGCACCTTGGGGCCGAGAGCCGCGACGACGCGCCTGCTGGTCGGCACCTTCGCGGCATCGAGCGCATCGAGGTACTCGACGAGCACGTCGTAGGGCTTGCGGTACTCGTCGGTGTGCTCCGGATGGCCGATGCCGATACCGAGCAGGAAGCGACCGGGGTGGTCCTTCTCGATTCGGTGGTAGGCCTCGGCGACCTCATCTGCCGCCGCCGTCCAGACGTTGATGATGCCGGTGGCCACCTGCATCGTCTCGGTCTGCTGCAGGATCGGGTCGACGTAGGCGAGGTCGCCCGCGGGGGACCCGCCGATCCACAGCGCGCCGTAGCCGAGCTTCTCGATCTCGGCCGCCTGTTCGGGCGTCGGCGCCCCGAACGTCCATACCCCGAAGCGGCCCAGGTCGGGCTTGAGTGAAACAGCGTCAGTCATGCGGAGATCCCCCTCTGGTGCGACGACTCACCGCAGCCCGAGCGGCCCGGCGAGTTCGGCGAGTGCAGGGACCAGCTTGTCAGGTCCGGTCAGCACCTGCACCGGCACGTGGTCGGCGCCCGCGGCGATGTGCTCCTTCAGCCGCGTGGCGATCGCGTCAGCTGTGCCGTAGGCCACGACAGCGTCGACGAGCCGGTCGCCGCCCGGCTTCGCCTCACCTGCCACGCTCCTCGCGTCCGCGAAGTCCTCGTCGGTGAAGCCCAGCCGCTTCCAGTTGTTCAGGTAGTTGGCGAGGTTGAGGTAGATCTCGAGAGCCTTGCGTCCCGTGGCTCGTGCCTTCTCCGCGTCGGTGGTCAGCACCACCTTGTGTTCGGGTGCGATGAACGCCTCGGGGATCAGCGCGCGGGCCTCGGCGGTGTGCTCCGGCGTCGTCAGATACGGATGCGCGCCCGCCGAGCGCTCGGCCGACAGCTTGAGCACCCTCGGGCCCAGCGCGGCGACCACCCGGCTCTCCTTGGGAACGCCGTGCTCATCGAGCTTGTCGAGGTATTCGGTGAGCGCCTCGACCGGTTTGCGGTACTCCTGATGCGCCTCGGGATGGCCGACACCGATGCCGAGCAGGAACCGTCCCGGGTAGGCCTTCTCGATCCGGTGGAACGACTCGGCGGTGGGACCCGGCTCGGCCGTCCAGATGTTGACGATGCCCGTCGCCAGCTTCAGCGTGCTCGTCTCCGCGAGAATCGGATCGACCCACGCCAGCTCGGCCGGGGGAGAGCCGCCCGCCCAGATCGCGCCGTAGCCGAGGGACTCGATTTCGCGAAGCTGTTCTGGCGACAGCTGCTGCCACATCGCGTAGTGGCCGAACGCGCCGAATGTGCCGAGGTTGGGTTTCGTCATGCTCGGTAAACCTGCGGCGCGCCGGAGGCTATTCCGTTGTGCGCGATCTGAGCCGAACTACTCGGTGCCCGCCTCGGCGAGTTCGCCCGGTGTCGGGGTGATCGGCGCGGGCGCCACCAGCGGCAGGCACACGATGAACCGGGTGTCGCCCGGGCGCGACTGCACCGACATGTTGCCGCCGTGCTTCTCCACGACGATCCGCCACGCGAGGTCGAGCCCGAGGCCGGTGCCCTCGCCGAACGGCTTGGTGGTGAAGAAGGGAGTGAAAATGCGGTCGATGATCTCCTCGGGAATGCCCGGTCCGTCGTCGCAGATCTCGACGCGGATCATCTGCTCGTTCTCGCGGGCGGTTCGAATCGTCAGCGTGCCCTTGCCGTCCATTGCCTGGATCGCGTTGTCGATGAGGTTGGTCCATACCTGGTTGAGATCGCCTGGGTAGCACTGCAATTCGGGCAAGGTCTTGTCCATGTCCTTGACGATGGTGACCGGCCTGCCCTTGCCCTGGTAGCCGACCTTGTCGCCGAACATCATGATCGTGCTGCGCAGCAGTTCGTGGACGTCGGCGCTCTGATAGGCGCCGCGGTCCATTTGCGAATACTGCTTGGCGTCGGCCAGCAGCGCCGAGATGCGCTTGCTCGCCTCGGCGATCTCGTTCATGCGCAGTTCGTTGTCGATCGTGTACTTCAGCCACCCGATGGCGCTCTGCAGCGACGCGCTGGCGTCGGCGTCCTCGACCAACGCCGACACCCGCTCCAACCAGTCGGTGTCGAGGCCGGCCTCGACGAACGTCGGGGCGTAGTCCCACGCGCCGACGATCCCGTGGTCCTCGAGCCAGTCGCCGAGTTCGTCCTCGCGGTCGGATGCCTCCAGGGCCGTCAGCTCGACATCCTTGTTCTTGGCCACCTGCTCGGCGACCTGATCCTGGATGTTCACCAGCATCCGCAGGGCCTCCGGCGTGAACTTCGCCTCGGCCACCATCGCGAGCTTGTGGCGCATGTGGCCGACGCCCTCACGCAGATCGGCCACCGCGCGGGCCGTCGCGGCCGCCGGGTTGTTCAGCTGATGGGTCAGCCCCGCAGTGATGGTGCCGAGCGCGAGGAGCTTTTCGCGCTGGCCGATGATCTGGCTCTGACGGCGGCCGCCGACCTTGTGCCCCTCGAGCAGGTGCACCGCCATCGGGAACTGGCTCTGCATGAACTTCGAGAACGCCCCTGCGTCGAGGACGAAGCAGCGCGACGGCTTGGTCAGCCGCACCGAGGCCTCGTAGATGTGCTCCTCGCCGGGCACGTAGGCCGACCAGGCGCCGAAGTACACGCCGCGTTGCGAGGTGCGGTTGGTCTGGATGTCGACGCCGCCGGAGCGCTTCGACATGATCAGCTCGCCGTCGATCATCACGTAGAAGCAGGTCGCCGCTTCCCCTTCGATGCACAGCGGGCCTGCGGGCAACGTCTCGATGCTGCCGTCCTGGCACAGCATGTCGAGCTGCTCGTCAGAGAGGTGTTCGAACAAGAACAGCGTCCGAAGCTCGTCGCGCAGGCACTCTTCGCCCATCGGTTGATCCTCTCTAGGCTTCCGCCAGATACCTGTGCACCAACATCACGGCCATCGATCCCTCACCGACTGCGGCCGCGACCCGCTTCGCGGACTCCGAACGCACATCTCCTGCAACAAAGATCCCGGGCACACTTGTTTCCAGGTGGTGCGGCGGGCGGTCGAGCATCCAACCGCTGACCTTCATCACATCGGGTCCGGAAAGAATGAAGCCGTGGTCGTCGCGGGCTATTCCCGCTTCCTCCAGCCAGTCGGTCCGCGGCGTCGCGCCGATGAAGCAGCACATCCGGTCGCAGTTCACCGTCTCGGTCTGCTCGCTGCGCTTGTCGAGAAGCTCCAGCCCCGACAGGTGATCGTCGGTGGAGACGGTGTTGACGACCTCGGTGCACGTCCGGACGGTGATGTTCGGGGTCTTGAGGATCCGGTCGACGAGGTACTGCGACATGCCCGCTTCCAACGACGGTCCGCGAATCAGCATCGTGACCGACTTGGCGGTCTGGGACATGTACATCGCGGCCTGGCCCGCCGAGTTGGCTCCGCCGACGATGTAGACGTCCTCGCCTGCGCATTCGCTGTTGTCCGAGACCGAGGCGCCGTAGTAGACGCCGCGGCCGATGAAGTTGCAGCCGGGATCGTCGGGGTCGTCCCAGCAGCCGGTGATCTGAAGCTGTCGGTAGTCGACGCCGGTGGCCAGGATGACGGCGCGCGCGCCGATGACGTTGTCGTCGTTCAGCCGGATCGAGTGCGCCGCGCCGACGCCGTTGACCTCGAGCTTGCCTGCCTCCTGGGTGGTGATGACCTCGGCGCCGAAGCGCTCGGCCTGCCTGCGCGCGGACGTCGTCAACTCGGCACCGGAGACGCCGGTGGGGAAGCCGAGGTAGTTCTCGATCTTGGAGCTGCGGCCCGCCTGCCCGCCGGTGGACGACTTCTCGACGAGAACCGTCCGCAGGCCTTCCGAGGCGCCGTACACCGCTGCGGCCAGACCGGCGGGACCGCCGCCGATGACCGCGAGGTCATAGGTGTCCAGCTGCGGGGTGGTCGACAGGCCGAGCAGGGTCGCCAGCTCGACGTCGGTCGGCTCGACAAGCGTCTCGCCCTTCTCGGTGATGACGACGGGCAGCCGGGTGTCGTCGAGGCCCGCCGCCTCGAGCAGCTGGCGACCCTTGGGGTCGTCGGCGTTGACGGCGCGGAACGAGTACTGGTTGCGGGCCAGGAACTGCCGCACCTCCCAGGACCGCTCGTTGTAGCGGTGGACGATGACCTTGGTGTAGGGCATGGCGCGGTCACCGACGGCCCGCCACTCCTCGAGCAGGCCGTCGATCACCGGGTAGAGCTTCTCCTCCGGCGGATCCCACGGTTTGAGCAGGTAGTGGTCGAGGTCGACGACGTTGATCGCGTCGATGGCCGCGTGCGTGTCGGCGTACGCCGTCAGCAGCACGCGCCGGGCCAGGGGAAAGAAGTCCATGGCCTTCTCGAGGAACTCGATGCCGCTCATCTGCGGCATCCGGTAGTCGGCGACGAAGACGGCTACCGTGTCACCGCGGAGCTTGAGTTCCTTGAGGGTCTCCAGGGCGTCGGGTCCCGATTCGGCGCGCACGATCCGGTACCTCTCGCCGTAGTGGCGGCGAAGGTCGCGCGCGACCGCGCGGGAAACGGCGGGGTCATCATCGACGGTCAGGATTGCGGGTCTGCGTGGCTCTGGCGCGGGTTGAGTCATCACGATCAATTATGCGCTCGTTGTCCAGCCGATATGCGGTCGAGGAGATGTCGCTGAGGTGGTCTTTCGTCGATTTTGGGGCACGCCGCCGAGCAGGTAGTATGGACCGACGGTGCGGTTGTCGCGCCGGCTCTTGCGTGCCTGTTCTGGAATTTCTAGCTACCGGCTCACGTTTTGTAGTCGGAGTTAATTCTGCGCCTGCAGTATCTGTCGCCGCTCGCGGCGACTGGCGCCAACAAACCAGGACACGGAGGATCTCCGAAAAGCATGGCCAAGAAAGACGGTGCCATCGAGGTCGAGGGCCGCGTGGTCGAACCCCTGCCCAATGCGATGTTCCGCATTGAGCTGGAGAACGGACACAAGGTGCTCGCCCACATCAGCGGCAAGATGCGGCAGCACTACATCCGCATCCTGCCCGAGGACCGCGTCGTGGTGGAGCTGTCTCCCTACGACCTCTCCCGGGGCCGCATCGTTTACCGGTACAAGTAAAGACCTACGA
The DNA here is from genome assembly GCA_035279185.1 of Mycobacterium sp. Taxonomy (GTDB): domain Bacteria; phylum Actinomycetota; class Actinomycetes; order Mycobacteriales; family Mycobacteriaceae; genus Mycobacterium. The sequence goes on along the minus strand of DATEIG010000385.1, from coordinate 3,375 downwards.
GACAAGAACAGGATCGACGAGCCGTGAAGGTGAACCCGAGCGTCAAGCCCATTTGCGACAAGTGCAGGGTGATCCGCCGGCATGGGCGGGTCATGGTGATCTGCTCCGATCCGCGTCACAAGCAGCGGCAGGGCTAGCACGCCCTCCCGTCCGACAACTGAATGATGACCTCCCAGCACCACTGAGCTGCCCAGGCGCGTCAGCGCCGAAAAGACGAATCAGCGCCGCTCGCCCACGTTCGGTACGGAGGCCGGACCCCGTCGACAGGCGGGAACGGGCTGGGATCAGACCTCCGCAACGAAGAAGGAACACACCACTGTGGCACGTCTAGTGGGCGTCGACCTCCCGCGCGACAAGCGCATGGAGATCGCGCTGACCTACATCTACGGCATCGGCCGTACCCGCTCCCAGGAGATCCTGGAAGCCACCGGCATCAGCCGGGACCTGCGCTCCAAGGACCTCTCCGATGACCAGGTGACCCAGCTGCGCGACTACATCGAGGGCAACCTCAAGGTGGAGGGCGATCTGCGCCGCGAGGTGCAGGCCGATATCCGCCGCAAGATCGAGATCGGCTGCTACCAGGGCATTCGGCATCGCCGCGGCCTGCCGGTGCGTGGCCAGCGGACCAAGACCAACGCGCGTACCCGCAAGGGCCCGAAGCGCACCATCGCCGGCAAGAAGAAGGCCAGGTAAGTAGATGCCTCCCGCAAAGAAGAGCGCAGCAGGCCCCAAGAAGGGGCAGAAGACCCGCCGCAGGGAAAAGAAGAACGTCCCGCACGGCGCCGCGCACATCAAGAGCACGTTCAACAACACGATCGTGTCGATCACCGATCCGCAGGGCAACGTCATCGCGTGGGCGTCCTCGGGCCATGTCGGCTTCAAGGGGTCGCGTAAGTCGACGCCGTTCGCCGCTCAGCTGGCCGCCGAGAACGCCGCCCGCAAGGCGCAGGAGCACGGCGTGAAGAAGGTCGACGTATTCGTCAAGGGTCCGGGTTCGGGCCGCGAGACCGCGATCCGTTCGCTTCAGGCGGCGGGCCTCGAGGTCGGCGCGATTTCCGACGTCACACCGCAGCCGCACAACGGTTGCCGTCCGCCCAAGCGGCGCCGGGTCTAGGAACAAGGAGAACCAGAACTCATGGCTCGTTACACCGGACCCGCAACCCGCAAGTCGCGCCGCCTCGGCGTTGACCTCGTCGGCGGCGACCAGGCGTTCGAGAAGCGCCCCTACCCGCCCGGCCAGCACGGTCGCGCGCGGATCAAGGAAAGCGAATACCGCCAGCAGCTGCAGGAGAAGCAGAAGGCCCGCTTCACCTACGGCGTGATGGAGAAGCAGTTCCGCCGCTACTACGAAGAGGCCGTTCGCCAGGACGGCAAGACCGGTGACAACCTGCTCCGCATCCTGGAGAGCCGGCTGGACAACGTCGTGTACCGCGCAGGCCTTGCGCGTACCCGCCGGATGGCCCGCCAGCTGGTCAGCCACGGTCACTTCACCGTCAACGGTGTCAAGGTCGACATCCCGAGCTACCGGGTGTCGCAGTACGACATCATCGACATCAAGGACAAGTCGATCAACACGCTGCCGTTCGAGATTGCGCGTCAGACCGCGGGCGAGCGCCCGATCCCGGCCTGGCTGCAGGTCGTCGGCGAGCGTCAGCGCGTCCTCGTGCACCAGCTGCCCGAGCGTGCGCAGATCGATGTCCCGCTCACCGAGCAGCTGATCGTCGAGCTCTACTCGAAGTAAGACTTCCCGCCGTCCAGATGGCGGCAGGATCTTTCCCCGCTCGCGGGGGAAGGAAGAACGCGGCATCAAATAGCGGTTGTCGCGAAGGAGGAAAGAAAACATGCTGATTTCTCAGCGACCCACACTGTCCGAAGAGGTTCTTGCCGAGAACCGCTCCCAGTTCGTCATCGAACCGCTGGAGCCCGGTTTTGGTTACACCCTTGGCAATTCGCTTCGGCGCACGCTGCTGTCGTCGATCCCCGGCGCAGCGGTCACCAGCATCCGCATCGACGGTGTGCTGCACGAGTTCACCACGGTTCCCGGGGTGAAGGAAGACGTCACCGACATCATCCTCAACCTCAAGGGTCTGGTCGTGTCCTCCGAGGAGGACGAGCCGGTCACCATGTACCTGCGCAAGCAGGGCCCCGGTGCGGTCACCGCGGGTGACATCGTGCCGCCTGCCGGCGTGACGGTGCACAACCCCGAGATGCACATCGCCACCCTGAACGAGAAGGGCAAGCTGGAGGTCGAGCTCGTCGTCGAGCGTGGCCGCGGCTACGTCCCCGCCGTGCAGAACAAGGCGTCGGGTGCCGAGATCGGCCGCATCCCGGTCGATTCCATCTACAGCCCGGTGCTGAAGGTCACCTACAAGGTGGAGGCCACCCGCGTCGAGCAGCGCACCGACTTCGACAAGCTGATCCTCGATGTGGAGACCAAGAGCTCCATCACCGCGCGTGACGCGCTCGCTTCCGCGGGCAAGACGCTGGTCGAATTGTTCGGTCTGGCACGCGAACTCAACGTCGAGGCTGAGGGCATCGAGATCGGTCCGTCGCCGGCCGAGGCCGACCACATCGCGTCGTTCGCACTGCCGATCGACGATCTGGACCTCACGGTGCGGTCGTACAACTGCCTCAAGCGCGAGGGTGTGCACACGGTGGGCGAGCTCGTCGCCCGCACGGAGTCCGATCTGCTGGACATCCGCAACTTCGGCCAGAAGTCCATCGACGAGGTGAAGATCAAGCTGCACCAGCTCGGTCTCTCGCTCAAGGACAGCCCTGCCACGTTCGACCCGTCCGAGGTCGCAGGTTATGACGTCGCCACCGGCACCTGGAACAGCGACGCGAGCTATGACCTCGAAGACACCACGGACTATGCCGAAACCGAACAGCTGTAAAGAAAAAAGCCGTCCCGGTCCTACCTGATACGGGGATCGGCCCCATCTAGGAGATAGTTGCAATGCCCAAGCCCACCAAGGGCCGTCGCCTCGGCGGATCGTCCTCACACCAGAAGGCGCTACTGGCCAACCTGGCCACCTCGCTCTTCGAGCACGGTCGGATCAAGACCACCGAGCCCAAGGCGCGAGCGTTGCGGCCGTACGCGGAGAAGCTGATCACCCATGCCAAGAAGGGCACGCTGCACAACCGGCGTGAGGTGATGAAGAAGATCCGTGACAAGGACATCGTCCACGTCCTGTTCGCCGAGATCGGCCCGTTCTTCTCAGACCGTGCCGGCGGCTACACACGCATCATCAAGGTCGAGAACCGCAAGGGCGACAACGCGCCGATGGCGGTCATCGAGCTGGTGCGGGAGAAGACCGTGACCTCGGAGGCCAACCGGGCCCGACGCACTGCTGGCTCGAAGAAGGCCGCGCAGCC
>DATEIG010000384.1:0-12199 GCA_035279185.1 Mycobacterium sp. | reverse complement strand
GGTGTCCGCGCTACGAGCCGGCGGCGCCCGTCGCGTGGCGGTCGCGTCATACCTGTTGGCGGACGGCCTTTTTCACGATCGGCTATGCGCCAGCGGGGCCGACCGTGTGGCCGATCCGCTAGGCGACCATCCGGCGATGGTCCGGCTGATCGCCAACCGGTTCAGGCGTGCGCGGGTACCGCTGTCCGCCTAGCGTGGCACTGATACAGAGCCGCGCGGCCGCCTCGATCGAGTCGTTCTGCCGTTTCGACACCTTCACCAGTTGGGCGACCGCCTGACCGGCGTCGAGGTGGAAACGGTCCATGAGCAGCGATGTCGCGTCGTGGATGACGTCCGCACGTCCATATCTGTGCACGGATCGCCTCCCCGTTGAAGCGATGCGATTTTGGGACATGCGTGCTGGTTACCACCGATTTCACAATGGCAAACCGCGGGGACGGCTACGCGCGGATTTCGACCATGCCGTCGGCGGTGATGCGGCTCTCGTACACCGTGAGCGACACCCCCTGGGTGTCGAGGCAGGTGCCGTCGGCGAGCGCGAACGCCTGCTTCTTGATCGGTGACTGCACGACGGCCACCCCGCTACGGTCGCCGACGATGCCCCGCGACATCACCGCCGCGCCGGAGAACGGATCGATGTTGCCGACGGCGTGCACGGTGCCGTCGTCGAGACGAAACAGCGCGGCCTGCCCGCCGTCGGGCAGCAGCACCCCGACTCCGCGGCAGGGCAGGAGACGGTCGTAGGCGCATGCCGCAGTCCATACGTGAATGTCGTTGACGAGGCTCATGTTTCGACTTCCTTCCGGATCGTCGGCATCGGGATCGGCACGATGCGCCCCTCGCGTCGGGTGAACGTCACGGTGGGGTCGGGTGTCCCCGGTGCGTTGACGAACGACACGAAGCGCGACAGCTTGTCGGGGTCCTCGAGGACGCCCTTCCACTCACACGCGTAGCCGGCGACGTGGCGCGCCATCGCCTCCTCGAAGTCAGCGGCGAGGCCGAGCGAGTCATTGCAGACCACGTCGCGCAGGTGCTCCAGGCCCCCCTCGAGCTGCTCGACCCACGGCGCGGTGCGCTGTAGCCGGTCGGCGGTACGGATGTAGAACATCAGGAACCTGTCGATGTAGCGGACCAGCGTGTCGTCGTCGAGATCGCCAGCAAGCAGCTCCGCGTGCCGCGGGGTCATCCCGCCGTTGCCGCCGACGTAGAGGTTCCAGCCGTTCTCGGTGGCGATGACGCCGACGTCCTTGCTGCGCGCCTCCGCGCACTCACGCGCGCATCCGGATACGCCCATCTTGATCTTGTGCGGAGCTCTCAGGCCGCGGTAACGCAGTTCGAGATCGATCGCCATCTGCACCGAATCCTGTTGGCCGTAGCGACACCAGTCGCTGCCGACGCAGCTCTTCACCGTGCGCAGCGCCTTGCCGTAGGCGTGGCCGGACTCCATGCCGCCGTCGACGAGGCGACGCCAGATCTCGGGCAGCTGATCGACACGGGCGCCGAACATGTCGATGCGTTGACCGCCGGTGATCTTGGTGTACAGGTTGAAATCCCTGGCGATCTCGCCGATCAGGATCAGCTGCTCCGGCGTGATGTCGCCGCCGGGCACCCGCGGCACGATCGAGTAGCTGCCATTGCGCTGGATGTTGGCGAGGAAGTGGTCGTTGCTGTCCTGCAGCGAAGACTGCTCGCCGTCGAGGATGTGGTCCGAGCTCGTCGACGCGAGAATCGACGCTACGACGGGTTTACATATGTCGCAACCCTTTCCGGCGCCGAATCGATCGATCAGCGCCGAGAAGGTCCGGATCGAGGTGGCCGCGATGATCTCGTACAGTTCGGCCCGCGACTGGCTGAAGTGTTCGCACAGCGCCTTGGACTGCTCGACGCCCTCGGCCTCCAGCAGTTGCTTGAGCAGCGGCACACACGAACCGCAGGAGGTGCCCGCCTGCGTGCAGGCCTTCAGCGCGGGCACGTCGCAGCAACCGCCCGCGATCGCCTGCGAGAGCGCGCCCTTGGTCACGCTGTTGCACGAGCAGATCTGCGCGGCCGCCGGTAGGGCTCCCACACCCAGAGTCGCACCGCCGCTGTCGCTTCGGGTGGGCGCGATCAGGGCCATCGGGTCGCCGGGCAGCGGTTCGCCGACCATCGGGCGCAGTATTCCGTAGGCCGATGCGTCGCCGACCAGGATGCCGCCGAGGAGGGTCTTCGCGTCGTCGGAGAGCACGAGTTTGGCGTACGTCTGCTTGACCGCGTCGTTGACGGCCACTTCGAGGCAGTTCGGGGTCACGCCCATCGCGTCGCCGAAGCTCGCCACGTCGACGCCGAGCAACTTGAGCTTGGTCGACATGTCCGCCTCGCCGAACTCCGCCGCCCCGCCGAGCAACCGGTCGGCGACGACTTCCGCGCTGGTGTAACCGGGACCGACGAGGCCGTAACAGCGGCCGTCGATGGCGGCCACCTCGCCAATCGCATAGATGTCGGGATCGCTTGTCACACAGGATGAATCGGTGAGCACCCCGCCACGCTCGGCGATGTCGAGGCCTGCGTCGCGGGCCAACTCGTCGCGGGGCCGCACACCCGCCGCGAAGATCACCACGCCCGCGTCGATGACGGTGCCGTCACCGAGCACCACCTGCATCGCCTCCGAGTCGGCCGACCGACGAACCGGCCTGTTGCGCTGGGCGGGCCGGATGGCTTCGGTGCCGGCACCCGTGTGCACCGTGATGCCGAGGTCGCCGATCATCCGGCTCAGCAGCGCGCCGCCCGCCTCGTCCAACTGCTGAGCCATCAGCCGCGGCGCCATCTCCACGACATGGGCCTGCAGCCCGAAGGAGCGCAGAGCGTTGGCAGCCTCGAGGCCGAGAAGACCTCCGCCGATCACCACCCCCACCGGGGTGTCGCTGGTGCGGCGCGCGCGCTCGGCGTCGGCGCGGATCGCATCGAGGTCGTCGAGCGTGCGGTAGACGTGGCAGGCGGGCAGATCACGGCCCGGGACCGGAGGCACGAACGCCGACGAGCCCGTCGCCAGTACCAGCGCGTCGTAGTCGACGCGGCCTCCGTCGGCGGTGACGACCGCTTTGGCGTCCCGGTCGACGGTGGCCACCCGGGCACCGAGTCGAACGTCGACGAGTTCGTCGGCCCCATAGTCGTTTCCGGGCAGCGCAAGCCGGGTTCGGTCCCAGTGTTCGGTGTAGCCGGTCAACCCGACGCGGTCATATGCGGCGTCGGTCTCCTCCGCCAGCACCGTGATCCGCCACGACGCCGCGGAGTCACGCGCGCGGACCGCCTCCACGAAGCGGTGGCCGACCATGCCGTGACCGACGACGACCACATGCCGGGCCGATGGGGGATCTGATGCCATGCCGCGAGGCTAGGGAGCCGATATTGCCGCGATGTCGCCCCGTGTGACGCCGCCATCACGGTGTTCTCACCCGCTCACCGCCGACGGTGTGAGGGGCCTGCGAACTACGTCAGGCTGGTGAGGATCTCCGAGGTGTAGAACTCGCCGCGGATCTCACCGGGATCCGGCGGGCCCTCGACGAACACCCACGCATTGGTCGCACCGGAGCGCAGGGGAGCGCGCACCGTCACCGATCCGGTCCCGTTGCCATCGGTGTTGAGCACCGCGCTCGCGACACCGGGGTCACCGGCATTGCAGGTCGCCGTCCCCGGCCGCGGACCCTGGATCAGGCGCACCTGGTACGGGGTGTTGGGAATTCCGACGCCGAGGAAGACATCGGCGGTCACCGTGCCGCTGCCGCCGGTGCCGATCGTCGCCGTGCCGGATCCGAAGCCGGTGGCGTCGACGTACTTCGCGACGCCGAAGTCACACGACCGGAACACCGCGCGCAGCGGCGCGCTCCCGCCATTGGCCACATCGGCTGCCGCGGGGCCGGCGCCGAAGCCGAACCCGGCCACTCCGACCGCGGTGATAACGGATGTCATACGGCGCGTCGACGTTCGCATGTCGCCAGCCTAGGTGACGGCTGTGAGGATTTACGAGACTACGGCGGAGGTGGCAGCAAACTGGCGGTCTCGGTCACCGTCCCGATGTCGGGGGTGTCCTCGGTGGTCGGCGTCGGCGGGCCGTCGGCGGAGGTCGACGGGGCGGCAGGGGGCAGGTCCTGGTCACTGGTCTGCAGGGTCGGCGGTGCGTAGGAGGTCGTTGTGGTCGACGACGTCGTGTACGTGCTCGACGGTGCGCTGCTCGACGGTGTCACCAGGGTGGCGGGCGGCTCCGAGGAATCCTCTGCCGTACGCATGACGGCGAAGATCAGCAGGCCGATGAGCAGCACCGCCGCCGCGCCTGCGGCGAAGATCGTGCCGGACCGGTTGAACCAGTGATCGGGGTCGTGGTCGTGAGCGGGCACCGGGAGATGCTGCCACAGAACTACCCCCAGCGGGCCAGGAGCTCTTTCGCGTGCGCCGACAGCGCCGCCTGGAGGAAGGGGCCGAAGCTGATCCGGCCGACGCCAAGCGGTCCGAAGGACGAGGGATCGTCTTTGTCGGGCAGGGCGATCGCGTTGACGGGCAGCGGCAGTTCAGAGGTCAAGCGCCGCATGACATCCGGCTCGTGGCGACCGACGGGATAGAGCACGTCGGCGCCTTTGTCCGCGGCTTCCGTCAGCCGCGCGATGGCGCGGTCGACGCGGTCGGACTCGTCGCCGTCCTGTCGCAGGAACAGATCGGTGCGCGCGTTGACGACCATGTGCACACCTGCGGCGTCGGCGGCCTCGCGCAGCGCGCCGACCAGTTCGGCGTGTTCAGTCGACGACCGCAACCGGCCGCCCTCGCCGTGCACGGTGTCCTCGATGTTCAAGCCGACCGCGCCGGCATCGAGCAGCCCGTCGATCAGCAGGCCCGGCGCCTCTCCGTAACCCGACTCGATGTCGACCGACACCGGAACGTCGACGGCCGCGGTGATCTGCGCGACGCGGGTGCAGACGTCGTCGAACACCATGCCTTCGTTGTCGGCCTTGCCGATCGAGTCGGCGAGCGGGTGGCTGCCCACCGTCAGCGCCGCGAAACCCGCGTCGACGGCGAGCCTGGCCGACCATGCGTCCCACACCGTCGGGAGCACCACGGGGTTGCCGGGCTGATGCAGCGCGAGGAGTTCGGCGGCCCGCTTCTGAAGAACCTGCTTATCGGTCATCTCGCCCTTTCTGCACGACGTGACCGGTGTCACGCCCGATCTCCATGATGTAGCTACTATCGGTTGTCGTACTGTGATTCAAGACACCCTTCGCACCGAGGAGGTCGAATGTCGAGCACGACCGAATTTGCCGAACTGCACGAACTGATCGGTGGTCTGCGGCGCTGTGTCACGGCGCTTGCGTCACGTTACGGCGACTCCCCCGCGACGCGCCGCATCGTCAACGACGCCGAGCGGATCCTCAACGACATCGACCGCCTCGACATCGACGCCGAGGAGCTGGAGCTCACGCGCGGGGTGACCCGCCATCGGCACTCGGCGGAAAAGATCGCGATCCCGGACACCCAGTACGACTCCGACTTCTGGCGGGACGTCGACGACGAGGGTGTCGGGGGTCACAGTAGGGGCTGAATTAGGCTTTGCCCCACTTGCCGCTTTTGCGCAGCCCGCAACCGGAAAGGCTGGGAGAAACACTGTGAGCGCACCCACCGCCGACCGTCGGGGTACCGGCGTCTTCTCGCCGACCCGCGCCGAGATCCCCGCGCGGACCCTCCGCACCGACCGGTGGTGGCAGTCGCCGCTCGTGGTCGATCTCGGGTTCGCCGCCTTCGTCATCTACGCGACCGTCCGCGCGTTCATGCAGAACAACTACTACGTCGCGCAATACCACTATCTGACGCCGTTCTACTCGCCGTGCGTCGTCAAGTGGAACGAGGCAACGCAGTCCGGCTGCATCCCCGAGGCCAGCCACTTCGGCCAGTTCCTGCCCGACGTCTGGTGGCTGCCCTACGCCGCGGTCACGCTGCCGTTCCTGCTGCTGTTCCGGCTGACGTGCTACTACTACCGCGGCGCCTACTACCGGTCGGTGTGGCAGGCCCCCACCGCGTGCGCTGTCGCCGAACCGCACACCACCTACACCGGCGAAACGCGCTTCCCGCTGATCGTCCAGAACACGCACCGCTACTTCTTCTACATCGCGGGCATCATCTCGGTGATCAACACCTACGACGCGATCATCGCGTTCCAGTCGCCGTCGGGCTTCGGCTTCGGTCTCGGCAACGTCATCCTCGTCATCAACGTCGTGATGCTGTGGGTGTACACCCTGTCGTGCCACTCATGCCGCCACGTCGTCGGCGGTCGCCTCAAGCACTTCTCGAAACACCCTGTGCGCTACTGGATGTGGACGCAGGTCAGCCGACTGAACACCCGCCACAAGCTGTACGCGTGGATCACACTCGGCACGCTGATGCTCACCGACTTCTACATCATGCTGGTCGCCAGCGGGACGATCTCCGATCTCCGATTCATCGGCTGATCGACTGGCGGACAGCCTTTTTCAACAGCCCAAGCAAGTGAGGTTTCATGACTGACTCGGACGCTCTGCAGTCGAGCGGCCCATCGCAGGTAGAACGGCACTCCTACGACGTCGTCGTCATCGGTGCCGGAGGCGCAGGCCTGCGCGCGGTGATCGAGGCGCGTGAACGCGGCCAGAAGGTCGCCGTAATCACCAAGTCGCTGTTCGGCAAGGCCCACACCGTGATGGCCGAAGGCGGCTGCGCAGCCTCGATGGGCAATGCGAACGCCAAGGACAACTGGCAGGTCCACTTCAAAGACACCATGCGCGGCGGCAAGTTCCTCAACAACTGGCGGATGGCCGAGCTGCATGCCAAGGAGGCGCCCGACCGGGTGTGGGAGCTGGAGACCTACGGCGCGCTGTTCGACCGCACCAAGGACGGCCGCATCAGCCAGCGCAACTTCGGCGGGCACACCTACCCGCGGCTGGCCCACGTCGGCGACCGCACCGGCCTGGAGATCATCCGCACCCTGCAGCAGAAGATCGTCTCGCTGCAGCAGGAGGACTTCGCGGAGTTCGGCGACTACGAGGCCCGCATCCGGGTGTTCCACGAATGCACGATCACCGACCTGATCAAGGACGGTGACCGCATCGCGGGCGCGTTCGGGTACTGGCGCGAGACCGGTCAGTTCATCCTCTTCGAGACGCCTGCCGTCGTGCTGGCCACCGGAGGTATCGGCAAGTCCTACAAGGTGACGTCGAACTCCTGGGAGTACACCGGCGACGGGCACGCGCTGGCGCTGCGCGCGGGCGCGACGCTGATCAACATGGAGTTCGTCCAGTTCCACCCGACCGGCATGGTCTGGCCCCCGAGCGTCAAGGGCATCCTCGTCACCGAGGGCGTGCGCGGCGACGGCGGCGTGCTGAAGAACTCCGACGGCACCCGCTTCATGTTCGACTACATCCCGCCGGTGTTCAAAGGCCAGTACGCCGAGAGCATCGACGAGGCCGACCAGTGGCTCAAGGACAACGACTCCGCGCGTCGCACGCCTGACCTGCTTCCGCGCGACGAGGTGGCGCGGGCCATCAACTCCGAGGTGAAGGCCGGCCGCAACTCGCCGCACGGCGGCGTCTTCCTCGACATCGCGTCGCGGCTGCCCGCCGAGGAGATCAAGCGCAGGCTGCCGTCGATGTACCACCAGTTCATGGAGCTGGCCGAGGTCGACATCACCAAGGAACCGATGGAAGTCGGGCCGACCTGCCACTACGTCATGGGCGGTGTCGAGGTCGATCCGGACACCGCGGCGGCCACCACACCGGGGCTGTTCGCGGCGGGTGAGTGCGCCGGCGGCATGCACGGCTCCAACCGGCTCGGCGGCAACTCGCTGTCCGACCTGCTGGTGTTCGGGCGCCGCGCCGGTCTCGGCGCCTCGGACTACGTGCGGGCGCTGCCCGAGCGTCCCGCGGTCACCGACGAGGCCGTCGACGACGCCATCAAGCGCGCGCTGCTGCCCTTCGAGACGGCGACCAACGGGCACGAGCCGGAGAACCCGTACACGCTGCAACTCGACCTGCAGGACACGATGAACAGCCTGGTCGGGATCATCCGCAAGGAAGAAGAGATCACCGAGGCACTCGAGAAGCTGACCGAGCTGCGGGAGCGGTACAAGCGGGTCCGCATCGACGGCAGCAGGCCGTTCAACCCGGGCTGGCACCTCGCGATCGACCTGCGCAACATGATGCTGGTCAGCGAGTGCATCGCCAAGGCCGCGCTGACGCGCACCGAGAGCCGCGGCGGCCACACCCGCGACGATCACCCGGCGATGGAGTCCGACTGGCGCAAGACGCTGCTGGTCTGCAAGACCGACGGCGACCCGGAAGCCCTGGTGCCCGAGGTGAGCGTCACCAAGGAACCGCAGATTCCGGTTCGCCAGGACCTGCTCGACCTGTTCGAGCTCTCCGAGTTGGAGAAGTACTTCACCGACGACGAGATCGCCCAGCATCCAGAACGGAGCAAGTGATGGCCTACGAAGCCAACATGCGAGTGTGGCGCGGCGACGTCGAAGGCGGCTCGCTCGAGGACTACTCGGTCGAGGTCAACGAGGGCGAGGTGGTGCTCGACATCATCCACCGCCTGCAGCAGACCCAGACCCCCGACCTCGCCGTGCGCTGGAACTGCAAGGCGGGCAAGTGCGGGTCCTGCTCGGCGGAGATCAACGGCAGGCCGCGGCTGATGTGCATGACCCGGATGTCGACCTTCGGTGAGGGCGAGACCATCACGGTCACGCCGCTGCGCACCTTCCCGGTGATCCGCGACCTCGTCACCGACGTGTCCTTCAACTACGAGAAGGCCAGGGAGATCCCGTCCTTCACGCCGCCGAAGGACCTGCAGCCCGGCGAGTACCGGATGGCGCAGGAGGACGTGAACCGCAGCCAGGAGTTCCGGAAGTGCATCGAGTGCTTCCTGTGCCAGAACACCTGCCACGTGGTGCGCGACCACGAGGAGAACAAGGAAGCGTTCTCCGGCCCGCGCTATCTGATGCGGCAGGCCGAGCTCGACATGCATCCGCTGGACACACTCGAGCGGCGGCCCGAGCAGGCCCAGGACGACAACGGCCTCGGCTACTGCAACATCACCAAGTGCTGCACCGAGGTGTGCCCCGAGCACATCAAGATCACCGACAATGCGCTGATCCCGATGAAGGAGCGCGCCGCCGACCGCAAGTACGACCCGGTCGTGTGGCTCGGCAACAAGCTGTTCCGCAGAAGCTGAGCGCGAGTAGCGCCATCGTCCAGATCGACGAAATGGTGGGGATCACCCGATGTTTTCCGCCCGATCGTTGGTTTGGGCGATCGCGGGTAGCCTGACGGTAGCGGCCAATCACCGTCGAAAGGCAGCAGCCATGTCAGCGACGCACAGCATCAACGACATTCGCACCGCGATCCGTGAGCTGTCCGTGCGTGCGGACCTCGCGCGCAAAGAGGGCAGGCCGGGCGATGCGGCCGAACTCGAGCAGCGGGTGCAGGCGTACCGGGACGAACTCGCCGCGCGACCCTAGGCGCCGAGCCGACGGAAAGTGCTGCGGTGGAACACGATCGGCGACACCGCCGGGTGCACCGTGATGTCGGCGACCCGCAGGATCACGATCGTGTGATCGCCTGCGGGCACCAGTTGCTCGATCTCGCTTTCCACCCACACGCTGGTGCCGTCGACGAACACCGCGCCGCTCTCGCGTGACACCGTCGCCAGACCCGCGAACCGGTCACCCGTTTTCGCCGCGAGGGTGCGGGCCGCCTCGTCGTGCGCCTCCCCGAGCACGCTGATGCCGAGTCGCGGCAGGTCCTTGAGCTTCGGCCACGTCTCTGAGCTGTTCTGAACGGCGAACGACACCAGCGGCGGGTCCAGTGAGACCGGCACGAAGGTGCTGGCGGCCAGCCCGATGCGGACGCCGTCGACCTCTGCTGCGATGGCGATGACGCCGGACGGGAAGTGACCGAACGCCTCGCGGAGCGACGTCGGGTCCAGTGCGGTGGAGTCGGTCATGTCCTCTCCATTTTGGCACTAGTTGTTCGGCTCAGGGAACCGCCCCGACTTCTGCACCAGGGCTGTCAACACCGCTGACCAGCAGCCCTGGCGCAGAAATCGCGGTGCGGAAAACGACGGCGCCGAGGTCGCGGTAACGTGACGCCCGACATGTGGATCACGCTCCTGGCGATGGCCGTTGCCGTCAGCCTCGAGCCCTTCCGGATCGGTATGACGGTCCTGATGATCAACCGGCCGCGGCCGGGACTGCAACTGCTGGCCTTTCTGGCGGGCGGCTTCGCGATGGGCCTCACGGTGGGCCTCGTCGTGCTCTTCATCCTGCGGCCGGCGCTCGGCTCGGCACACTTCACGCTGCCGAGGGTGCAGATCGTCGTCGGCGTGCTGCTGCTGATCAACGCGGCCCTGGTGGCGACGGGAGTGATCGACAAACGCGACAACGGGTCGGGCTTCATGTCGGGCCGGTTCGGCCCGCTCGTGACGCGCGCAAAAGCCCTTGTCAACGGCCGGTCGCTGTGGACGGCGGGGATCGCGGGCCTCGGCATCGCGCTACCGTCGGTCGACTACCTCGCGGTGCTGGCACTCATCGCCGCCTCCGGCGCCGCGGCCTCGGTGCAGGTCACCGCACTGTTGCTGTTCAACGTGCTGGCGTTCGGGTTCGTGGAGATACCGCTGATCTGCTACCTGCTGGCGCCGGACCGCACCCGCGCGGCGCTGTCGCGGGTGCAGGACTGGCTGCGGACGAGGCGCCGACGCGCGCTGACCGTCCTGCTGGCTGTGGTCGGCGGCGTGCTGCTGGTGGCCGGCCTCGCGGGCCTCTAACCGCCGCCCTGGTTGTTGATCACGTACTGCAGGCCGGCCATCAGCTGCGACAGCGGGTCCGACCCGCCACCGAACGCGGCCTGCGTGGCCGGCGCCGTGACCTCGGCCGGGTCGTATCCGTGCACCGGGTCGACGGTGATCGGCGCGGTGGCGGGGTCGTCGTTGCGCGAATAGCCCGCGTCCACCATCGGCTGCAGCACAGCGTCCAGTTTGTTCAACGTGCCTTCGTCGACGCCGAGGTACTTGAACGGCAGCACCAGCGGAAGGTGTTGCTCGGGAATCAGATACGTCGTCGTCTTCGCGCCCTTGGAGTTGACGGTCGTCCTGACGTTGCGGGCGGGCACCATGCTCGGGTTGGTGAACGCCACCGCGGTGTGACCGGTCGCGAGCCCGACGACCGCGTTGGCCAGTGACATCCAGTTGTCCGGCCTGTCGGGCCAGTCGGCGATGCTGTCGTACGCCGAGACGAATTGATATGTGTCGTACTGACTTTCGACCGGCGGCGGGATCCGGTAGTCCAGCGACGGCACAACGCTGCCGACCGGGAACATCTGGGTCAGGAAGCTTTCGCCGAAGGCGTGCTTGGCGACGGGGTCGCCGTACATCGCGAAGCTCAGCTGGTCCCGCGGCGGCGCGGTCGGATCGTTGACCAGGCGCGCCTGTACCTCGTTGAGCACCATCGCGCCCTCGGACAGGCCGATCACCGTGCCGGGTCCGCCCTCCTTGATGGCTTTGATCGTGTTCGGCGCACCCTCGTCGACCGACTCACCCACGCTCGGTCCGTCGATGCCGAGGCCGGGGAAGCTGTCGTCCAACCGACCGATACCGGGGAACAGCCGTTCCAGTGTGTGGCCCTGCACCTGACCGGCGGGATAGTCGACGATCTGGCGTTCCAGGCCGGGGAACCACTCGGCGCCGGTGCGCTTGATGTACTCGTCGTAGGGGATGCCCAGCACGTGCGCACCGCCGAGCGCGTAGCCCCGCCCCGGCGTTCCGATCGGCGGCGCCTTCTCCTGCGTTCCGTGCTCAGGCGTCCAACCGGCCTGCGAATCATCGGCCGCAGCGACTCCGATGCCGAAAAGCCCTGTGCCACCGACCATTACCACCGCTGCGACCGATGCGAACAGCCTTCGCATTCCCACGCCCCGAACTGTACTCCGCATATCAGGCATCCAACCGAACGAACTGGTCCTGCCGGTACGCCTCGACGCAGGCGGCGCGCCGGATCTTCCCGCTGGTGGTGGTGGGTATCGACCCGGGATGCACGAGGACCAGATCGGAGACGTTCACCCCGTGGGCGTTGGAGATCGCCGACGTGACATCGCTTTTGACCTCGTGCAGCCAACTCGCCGCGTTCCCGTTCACGTTCGTCGGCTTCTTCACCTCGATG
>DATEIG010000383.1:0-4208 GCA_035279185.1 Mycobacterium sp. | reverse complement strand
TCGGACATCCACATCGCGAAGAGGCTGTAGGTGCCCCAGTTCCGTTCACGGGCGGGCGCGAGGTCCTCGTTGTACAGCCGCTCGCTCGGCTGGAAACCATCGGACCCGTCGATGGTGGTGTCGCTCATGTGTCCTACCTTCGTCCTCGGTGGTGATTCGGTCTACCTTCTCCCGGCAAATGGTCGGTCGTCAGTCGAGCAATGCGACCGCGGTCGGGGCGTCCTCCCCCACCGACGCCAGCTCCTCGAACTCGACGATCTCGTCGATCTCGGTGCCCATGGACACGTTGGTGACGCGTTCGAGAATCACCTCGACGACCACAGGGACGCGATACTCGGCCAACAGGTACTTCGCATGCTGTAGCGCCGCTTGCAGGCGGTGTGGCTCTACGACGCGGATCGCCTTGCAGCCGAGCCCTTCTGCGACCTTCACATGGTCGACGCCGTAGCCGCCGAGCTCGGGGCTGTTCACGTTGTCGAACGACAGCTGCACGCAGAAGTCCATGTCGAAACCGCGCTGCGCCTGCCGGATCAGCCCCAGGTAGGAGTTGTTCACCACGACATGGACGTAGGGGATGTTGAACTGTGCGCCGACAGCGAGTTCCTCGATGAGGAACTGGAAGTCGTAGTCTCCGGAAAGCGCCACCACGGCCGCATCCGGGTCGGCGGTCGCCACGCCGAGCGCTGCGGGCACCGTCCAGCCCAGCGGCCCGGCCTGTCCGGCATTGATCCAGTGCCTGGGCCGGTAGACGTGCAGCAGTTGCGCCGCCTGGATCTGGGACAGCCCGATGGTGCTGACGTAGCGGGTGTCGGGCCCGAACGCCTTGTTCATCTCCTGGTACACCCGCTGCGGTTTGATCGGGACGTTGTCGAAGTCCGTTCTGCGCAGCATCGTTGCCCTGCGGTCCCGGCACGATGCCGCCCATGCACTCCGGTCCGGCAGCCTCCCCTCGGCGCACCACTGGCCTGCGACCTCGACCAGCATCTCCAGTGCAGCCTTGGCATCGGACACGATCGCGTAGTCGGGTGCGAAGACACGGCCGATCTGTGTCGGCTCGATGTCGACGTGAACGAACGTGCGTCCCTTCGTGTACGTGTCGAGGCCGCCCGTGTGCCGGTTGGCCCACCGGTTGCCGATGCCGAGAACGAAATCCGACTCGAGCATCGTCGCGTTGCCGTACCGGTGTGACGTCTGCAGCCCGACCATCCCCGCCCACAGCGGATGATCGTCGGGGATGGCACCCCACGCCATCAAGGTGGGAACGACCGGCACACCGGTGACCTCGGCCAGTGCCACCAGCAGATCGGCGGCATCGGCGTTGATCACCCCACCTCCCGCGACGATCAGCGGACGCTCGGCGGCGGCCATCATCGCCAACGCCATCTCCGCCTGCTTCCGGGTGGCGGCAGGCTTCGTCACGGGCAGAGGCTCGTAGCTCTCGATGTCGAACTCGATCTCGCCGAGTTGCACGTCCAGCGGAAGGTCGATCAGCACGGGCCCCGGCCTGCCTTCTCGCATCACCCGGAAAGCCTTCTGAAAGGTGCCCGGCACCTGCGCCGACTCCATCACCGTGACAGCCCATTTGGTGACGGGAGTTGCGATGTCGGCGATGTTGATCGCCTGGAAGTCCTCCTTGTGCAGCTTGCCCACCGGCGCCTGTCCCGTGATTCACAGGATCGGAATCGAGTCGGCGGACGCGGAGTACAGGCCGGTGATCATGTCGGTGCCCGCGGGACCCGACGTGCCCACGCAGACGCCGATGTTGCCCGCCTCGGCTCTGGTGTACCCCTCAGCCATGTGTGAGGCGCCCTCGACGTGCCGTGCGAGCACGTGCCTGATACCGCCGTGTGCGCGCATCGCGTCGTAGAAAGGATTGATCGCCGCCCCGGGCAGGCCGAATGCCTGTGTGGCGCCTTCCCTTTCCAAGATCAGCACCGCGGCGTCGACAGCGCGCATCCTCGTCATGCCTGCGCCCTTCCACTGAGCCGCTCGACTCCGCGCAGAAGCCCGGAGTGGTCGAGGCCGCCGTCGCCGTTGGCCAGCGCGCTCGCCATCAACTGGGCGACGAGGCCGCCGAGCGGCACCACGACGCCGGCCTCTCTCGCGGCCGAGGTGACGATGCCGAGATCCTTGTGGTGCAGCGCGATTCGGAACCCCGGGTCGAACGAGCGGTCGAGCATGTTCTGCTTCTTCTGGTCGAGGACCTTCGAGCCGGCCAGGCCGCCGCCGAGGACGTCCAGCGCGGCGGTCGTGTCCACGCCGTAGGCCTCGAGGAAGACGACCGCCTCGGCGAGCGCCTGGATGTTGGCCGCGACGATGAGCTGGTTGGCCGCCTTCACGGTCTGTCCCGATCCGCTCGGCCCGACGTGCACGACCGTCGTGCCCACGATGTCGAGGACGGGTTTCGCGGCCTGGAAGTCGTCGGCATCGCCGCCCACCATGATCGACAACGCGGCGTTCTTCGCGCCCGCCTCACCACCGGAGACCGGTGCGTCGACCAGACGCATGCCCTTCTCGGCGGCCTGCTCGGCGAGACGGGTCGTGACATCCGGTCGGATACTGGAGAAGTCGATGACGAGCGTGCCGGGTTTCGCGCTGTCGAAGACGCCGCCGTCGCCGGTGAGCACGTCGGTCACATCGGGTGAGTCCGGCACCATCACACAGACCACCTCGGCGTCGCGGACGGCGTCGGCGATCGAGTCGGCTGCTCGTCCGCCCGCCTCGACGAGCGGGGCCGTCTTCTCGGGCGTGCGGTTGTAGCCCGCGACATCGTGGCCCGCCGTGGCGAGATGAACCGCCATCGGGCTGCCCATGATGCCGAGGCCGATGAAGGCGATGGTTGTCATGCAGAGCTCTCCTCAGTCCGTGATCCAGCCGAAGCTGTCCGCCGACGCATTGGACGGTTTGTATTCCAGGCCCACCCAGCCGCCGTATCCCGCGGCGCGAAGCTCGGCAAGTTGCGCGAGCAGCGGAAGCTCACCGGTGCCGGGTTCGTTGCGGCCGGGCGCGTCGGCGATCTGCACGTGCCCGATGCGATCCGTGTGACGAGCGATGACCGCGTCGACGTCGTCCCCGTTGACGGCGAGGTGGTAGAGGTCGGCGAGCAGGGCGACGTTGGGTTCGCCCGCGCGGTCGATGACGGTCAGCGCATCGGCGGCCGTCAACAGCGGGTAGGCGGGCGCGCCGCTGACCGGTTCGACGAGCACGCTGCCCCCGATCCGCGCGGCGTTCCTGGCCGCAAGGCCCAAGTTCTCCGCACCGAGCTCATCCTGCTCCTGCGGCGACGCATCGTCGACGCGGTTGCCGTAGAGCGCGTTGAAAGCCTTGCAGCCGAGCCGCTCTCCGATGCCGAGCGTGACGTCGATGTTGTCGCGGAACTCCGCGGCGCGCTCCGGCCACGAGACCAGGCCGCGGTCGCCGCCCGCCATGTCACCGGCGAAGAAGTTCAACCCCACCAGCGCAACACCCGCGTCCTCGATCGCCGCCACGAACGCGTCGACATCCTTGTCGGCGGGCACCGCGTCGGGGAACGGCCACCAGAACTCGACGCCCTCGAAGCCGGCGCGCTTAGCCGCGGCCGGTCGTTGCAGCAGTGGGATCTCGGTGAACAGGATCGAGCAGTTGACGTCGTAGGGAAGAGGATGGGCCATCGATCAGGCGTCCTGAAGCCTGCCGGACGCGTCGCCTGGCGTTGGGCCGGGCGCCTCGGACAGCGGACGTCCCCGGGTGACGACGTAGTAGGCGAGGGCGCCCAGCGCCGCGCCGATGAACCAACCGAAGGGGGCCACCTTGCCGAACGTCGGCACCAGCGCCAACACCAGAGCGATGACGGCAGAGGGCACGAATGCCTTGACCGCGTTGGGATTGACGCCTTTGCGGTAGTAGTACTGCGACTCCGGTGTCGGCAGATACAGGTCGGAGATGCTGAATCGGCCCTTGCGGTACCAGAAGTAGTCCAGCGCGAGGATGCCGAAGAACGGACCGAGCAGCGCACCGAGTCCGCCGAGGAAGTAGGCGATCACGTCGGGGCTGTTGTACAGGTTCCACGGCATCGACACGAGCGCGAGGATCGACGTGATGATGCCGCCCTTGCGGAAGCTGATCCGCTTCGGGTTCACGTTCGAGATGTCGTAGGCCGCGGACACGAAGTTCGCCACGATGTTCACGCCGATCGTGGCGATGACGAACACCGCGCTGCCCAGCAGCAT
>DATEIG010000382.1:0-8163 GCA_035279185.1 Mycobacterium sp. | reverse complement strand
GGTGCCCGCCCGGACGCAGCACTATGCCGAGAGCGTCTCCAGTCGGTTCCGGGTCCTCAAGATCGCGGCATGGATCGCCGCGGCGATCAGCGCGATATTCGGTGTCTTCCAGCTGATCGTCGGCGGCCCCGGGTGGTGGGTCGGCGTGCTCAACCTGTTCTTCGCGGGCCTCTTCGTGGCGGTCCCTCTGCTGTACCGGTTCGGCGAGCTGATCGCGCCTTTGACGTTTTTCATCTCGGCCTACGCGTCGGTCGGGTTCATCTGCTACACGATGGGCACCGGATCGGGTCTGCAGTTCTACTTCCTGGTCTCGGCGACGCTCGTCGTGCTGGTGTTCGGGATCGAACGAATCCTGTTGGCGTCGACGATCGTCGCGTTCGGCGTCGCAGGAACGATCGCCCTGGAGTTGTTCGTCCCGCGGGACAGGGGTCTCGGGCCACCGTGGACACTGACTGTCGGCTTCGTCAGCTCGGTCATCGGCTCTGCCGTCATCGTGATGGCCACGATCTGGTTCGCGTTGCGCGAGATCGACCGCGCCGAAAAGGCGATGGAGGCCGAGTATCAGCGCTCCGAGTCGCTGTTGGCCAACATCCTGCCCGCGACGATCGCAGCCCGGCTGAAGGACCCGACGCGCACCATCATCGCCGACAAATACGACGACGCCTCGATCCTGTTCGCCGACATCGCCGGCTACACCAAACGGGCCAGCGACACCCCGCCGAGCGACCTCGTGCGCTTCCTCGACACCCTCTACACCGATCTCGACGCGCTCGTCGACAGGCACGGGCTCGAGAAGATCAAGACGAGCGGCGACTCGTACATGGTGGTCAGCGGTGTTCCCAAGCCGCGGCATGACCACGTTCAGGCCATCGCCTGCCTGGCCCTCGACATGGCCGAGGCCGTCGCTGATCTCAAGGATCCCCAGGGCCGCGACGTGCCTCTGCGCATCGGGCTCGCATCGGGGCCGGTGGTGGCAGGTGTCGTCGGCGCCCGCAAGTTCTTCTACGACGTGTGGGGCGACGCGGTCAACGTCGCCTCGCGAATGGAGTCCACCGACGTCGAAGGCCGGATTCAGGTGCCGCAGACGGTCTACGAACGGTTGAAGAACGACTACGTGCTCGAGGAACGCGGCGTCGTCGACATCAAGGGCAAGGGTCCGATGCACACCTGGTATTTGGTCGGCAGACGCAACGGCCACGGCTCGCATGCAGCCGAGTTGCAGTCGGTCAGCGGCAGGACAGGTTATCCGGTTTGAGCCGCTGAGCGATCGCGCCGAGACGCCACAGCGTCTCGCGGTTGCGCGGCCACGCAGCGATGTCGCCGACTTTGCTCGGCATGACAGCACCGATGCCGCTGACGGGATACTCCTCCATCGTCACCCGGCATCCCTTCGGAATGTCGGTCAGCCGCAGCACAACTCGGGCGCCTCCGAGTTGACCCTTCGCATGCAGCACCAGCTTCTCCTCGGGCACGCACTCCTCGACGACAGTCTCGTCGTTGATCAGCAGCGGCCATACGCCGATCGAGTGGCAGATCTTGGAGCCGACGGCGGGCCAGTTCGGGTCGACAGCGCGCATCCGACTGTTGCCGACGACCCACTGCGAGTACGTCCACCCATCGGCGATCACGCTCCAGACCTGCTGTCGCGACGCCTCGATGTCTCGTGTCACGGTCACGGGCCCGGTATACCCAGTCGGCCCGAGACAATGCCCGCTAGACCTTGCGGTTCTCCGACTTGATCAGCCAGGCCAGCTTCTCCAGGCCATCGATGAGCTGGTGGAGGATGTCGGCCGTGGTCGGGTCCTCGGCATCGACCTCGTCATGCACCCCGCGCAGCGTCTCCACCGTTGCGTACACCCGGGCCGTGATCAGGTCGACGACCTCGGCGGTGTTGAGCTCGTAGGCCGGGAACTGAGGCAGCGACGTGCCTGCGGCCACGGCGTCTGAGCGACCGTCGGGAACCGCGTCGAGTGCGCGCATCCGCTCGGCGATCGTGTCGCTGGCCTCCCTGGCGAAGTCGACGACCTCGTCGAGTTGCAGGTGTAGGTCGCGGAAGTTCGTCCCGACGACGTTCCAGTGAGCCTGCTTGCCCTGCAGGTGGAGCTCGATGAGGTCGACCAGCACACGCTGTAAGTTGCCGCTGAGCTGGGTGGATGCCTGGACGTTTCCGATTTCTGCTTCGCTACGACGGGTACTCATGCTTAGTCCAACGAGAGCTATTCTGGAATCACTCCAAATAAGCCAGTGAGTGGCGTCACACTTCGCGCTGATCCTGCTGCGCAAGCAACTTGGCGTACCCGGCGCCCATACCGAGCAACACCAGTCCCACGACGATGAACACCGCCACCCGGAACATGCCGTCGAGTGTGCCGAGGTCGAACAGGAACAACTTGGCCATCGATCCCGCGACCAGCGCCAACCCGCCCGCGATCGGCAGGGATCGATCCTCCCGGGGGCGCCTCGCGGCGTACCCGAAGAGTCCCGCGGCCATCGCGATCCAGCAGATCGTGGCGGCCATGTGGCCGGCGAAGAATCCGCCGCTCTCGCCGCCTGCCAGGACACCCGCGGTCACGGTGAACGTGGTCACGGAGTAGACGACCGCCACCGTCAGACCTGCCATCAGGATCCGGAGCAGATCGACATCGAGCACCCCCCGCCGCAGCCACGACCAGAGCACGGCAAGCGCCGCGGCGATCAGCAGGATGCTGGAGGCCAGGATGGCGACGGCGTCGGGCGTCGACAGAGCGACCGCGCGGACCAACGATGTCGGCGGCGCGTAGCTCAGGTACAGCAGCCCTCCGACGAGTCCGAAACCCATGGCGGCGAACCGCGCGACGGTGTCGCTACGACCCGCAACGGCGACGACGACGGCCATCGCCAGCAACACCGGCGCGGCAACCTCCCCGTCGAAGGCGACCGTGACCGCGATCAATGCCGACACCGCAGCGGCGGCCGACCAGATCTGGCGGACGATCCGAGTGACACCGGGTAGCCGATCGCCGACGAGCACGATTCCCAGCAGCGCCGCGGCCAACCCGACGGCCATCAGGGCGGCGACAGGAGGCGCGAGCGCCACGGACGTGCACAGGACGGGGAAGGCACCGGCAATCGTCAACAGCGCCATTGCCGCTCGATTGCGGGTCGACGAGAGCAGCAGCAGCGCTCCTGCAATCGCCAGCGCCGCCGAGATCGCACACGCACCTGCGAGCCACACGTCGTTGCCGTCGCCGATACGGGCCGCGATCAGTGCGATCAACAATGGGAAGGTCGGCGCGGCGATTCGAGCGCTGTGCAACCAGATCCAGTCCCTGCCGAGTTGGACCGGCAGCGATGCCGCCGAGATGGCGAGCATGAAAGCGATCAGGAGCATGGTGATGCCGTCGCTGACGATGGGTGCGAGCACGATCAGCGGGACGAGGACGAGAAGGCCGAGGTGCTGGGAGTCCCACCGGCGAGCGACCATGAGACCGCCGCCGCCGATGACCGCTGCGACCGCCAGCCCGACAGGGGCCGCGACCCAGTGGTAGATCGTCGTGACCGCGATGACATCCATGTAGGCCGCGGCGACACCGGTCGCCGCCAGTGCAATGGCGCCGACCCGTCCGCCGGGACGCGCGTTCAGCCGGGTGGCCACCGCGACGAGCGCTGCAGCAAGGAATGCCCCTGCCGCGACGCGGATTTCAGGACGAAGGATGCCGGCCTGGGCGGCGAGCACGAGAAGCAGGACGACACCGATGAGCGTGACAGCGACGCCGGCGACGGCGAGTACCTTGCCGATCCAACTGCCGTCGCGCGGCGGCCGTGGCGCCGGCGGAGGCGGCGGGGCGGGGGGCGGTGGCGTCGACCACTGCGGTGGTGGCGGCGCGTGCACCGGGGCCTGCGGGAGGTACGGCTGCTGTGGCGGTGGATAGAGGGCGGCGGGTTGCGGCGGTGGAGCCGCCGAGGGGCGTTGAGCGAGTACGCGATCGAGTTCTGTGAGATCGGCGGAGAGCTTGGCGAACTGCTCGGACATCGCGGCGAAGTCGGCCGAGAGTCGGGATACGACGGCATGCGCGGGTGCGGTCATGGCGCCATCGTCGCAACGACAGGGTTGCCGACGGATGAGTAGGACTACCCGATTCCGGTTTCTGTTTCAGTCGTCGAGACCGTGTTCGATGGCATATCGGGCCAACTCGACACGGTTGGCGACCTGCAGCTTGCGGAACGTCGCCTGCACATGGTTCTCCACCGTCCGGTGGCTCAGCGACAGTCGGGCGGCGATCTGTTTGGCGGTCAGCCCCTTGGCGACGTGACGCAGGATCTCGGTTTCCCGTTCGGTGAGGCTCGGCGCCGACTTCGATTCCGGCCCCTGCGCGATGCGCCGGTACTCCCCCAGCACCAGCCCCGCCAGGCCCGGGGTGAACACGGCGCGCCCGTCGGCTGTCGCCCGCACCGCATCAGCGAGTTCAGCCTTCGACGCGCTCTTCACGAGATAGCCGGTGGCACCGGCCTTCACGGCCTCCAGCACATCGTCCCGCTCGTCGGAGGCCGAGAGCACGAGAATCCTCGACGACGGCGAGACGGTCAGCACCTCCGCGGTGGCCTGTGCCCCGTCACCGTCAGGCAGCCGCATGTCCATCACCACGACGTCGGGTTTGACGACGGCGGCCCGTCTGCGGGCCGAGGCGACCCCGTCGGCCGTCGCCACCACTGTGAATCCTTCGTCGGCAAGATCCCGGGCGACCGCATCGCGCCAGATCGGATGGTCGTCGACGACCATCACCGTCGGGGTATCGTCAGTTCCCATTCCGTCCCGTATCCCGGCGCGGTATTCAGCTTCGCGCTGCCACCGAGCCAATCCATCCGTCCGACAATCGATTTCGCGATCCCCAAGCGGCCCTCGCCGACGGCCTCCTCGAGCCTACCGTCGGGAATCCCGATACCGTCGTCGCGGATGCTGACCGTCACCGACTCGCCGAGATCCTCCAGCAGCACAAAGGCTTTCGCATCGGGCCCCGCGTGCGCGACCGCGTTGTCGAGCGCGTTGCCCGCCGCCGCGGACAGTTCCTCGGCGACGGTCGCGTCGAGCAGCACGGGCTCGGCGGGCACGCTCACCGACACCCGATCGGTCGCGCGCTGCCTCAGCAGTGCACCGATGTCGGCCAGCTCACCGAGCCGGGGTTCGGCGTCCGCGGAGCTGACCAACCGGCGTAACGCTCGCTCCTGCTCGCCTGCGAGCTCCGCCAGTTCGGCTGTCTCCCCACCGATCTCGCGACCGCGGCGGGAGACCAGCGCGAGCACCTGGATGGCGCCGTCGTGGACCTGGCGCGACAACCGTTCCCGCTCCTCGGTCCTGGCCGTCAGCCGGGCGGCCCGCTCCAGGTCCGCATGTGCCCGGCGGGCGGTCTGGGCGGCCATCCCGACGCCGAGGCCGACGGCGAGTTCGATGACCACCGTCGCGTTCCGGCCGAGGTCGTAGTTCAACACGCCCTTGGCCAGGGTGCTTGCCGCAACGATCACCACGCCTCCGAGCATCCCGTAGATCGGCCCCAGCAGAATCGCCGCGGAGATCGTCGCGTTGGTGGCCCACAGCGTGGTCGGCCACGACTGGTTGTCGAGCGCCCACTGCTCGGAGGCCACGATCTCCGTCGAGAGCATCAACCCCACCACGACGACGAACTCGGCGAACACCCAGGCGAGCGTGCGGCCGAAACCCTTCAGATACGCGTACGCACATGCGACGCTCCACGCGATCAGGACCGCAAACAACAGCCACCCGATCGCCGGGTGCTCGAGGTCGTCGTTGACCGCGATCTGAAAGCCGAGCGCATAGAGGCAACTGAGCAGACGGAACACCTGCGCCGCCCGCCACAACGGGGTGACCGGATCCGGTCCGTTCCCCGGCACTGCCACTAGAGCACCTTGGACAGAAACGCTTTCGTGCGTTCGTGCTGAGGATTGGACAGCACCTCGCGGGGCGCCCCGCTCTCCACGACGACGCCACCGTCCATGAACACGAGCTGGTCGGCGACTTCCCTGGCGAAGCCCATCTCGTGGGTCACGACGACCATCGTCATGCCCTCTTCGGCAAGCTTTTTCATCACCGCGAGCACCTCGCCGACGAGTTCCGGGTCGAGGGCGGACGTGGGCTCGTCGAACAGCATGAGTTTGGGGCTCATCGCCAGTGCCCTGGCGATCGCCACACGCTGCTGCTGGCCCCCGGACAGCTGCGCGGGATAGGCGTCGGCCTTGTCCGACAGCCCGACCTGGCTCAGCAGGTCCTTGGCCCTGGCGACGGCTTCGTCCTTCTTCACGCCTTTGACCTTGATCGGTGCCTCGACGATGTTTCCGAGCACGGTGCGATGCGGGAACAGGTTGAAATGCTGAAACACCATGCCGATTTCGCGGCGCTGCTTCGCGGCGTCGCGAGGTGAGATCTCGTGCAGTTTCGACCCGGCCTCGCGGTAGCCGATCAAGTCGCCGTCCACGTACAGCCGTCCCGCGTTGACCTCTTCGAGGTGGTTGATGCACCGCAGGAAGGTGGATTTGCCCGAGCCCGACGGCCCGACCATGCACAGCACCTCGCCCTTGCCGACCTCCAGCGTGATGCCCTTGAGGACGTTCAAAGCGCCGAAGCTCTTACAGACCGCTTCGGCCTTCACCATCGGTGTCATCTGGTCACATCCCCGGGTTCTGGATCTGGGCCTTGGCGAGCGCCTCGAGTTGCCTGCCGGTCAGCTTGCGCGACGCACCCCGAGAGTAGTAGCGCTCGAGATAGTGCTGGCCGACCATCAGGATGCTCGTCACCACCAGATACCAGAACGCCGCCACCAGCAACAGCGGGACAGGCTCGAACTCCCGTGCGGCGATTTCCCGCGACGCGATTCCGTACAGGTCGAGGGTGAACGGCACCGCGGTCACCAGCGACGTGGTCTTCAGCATGCTGATGACTTCGTTGCCGGTCGGCGGAATGATCACCCGCATCGCCTGCGGAAGGACGGTGCGCCGCATGGCCATCCCCCACGACATACCCAGCGCCGTGGAAGCCTCCATCTGGCCTTCCGGCACGGAACTGATTCCGGCGCGGATGATTTCGGCCATGTACGCGGCTTCGTTGAGCGCCAGCCCGAGGATCGCCAGCAGGAACGGGATGGACAACGCCTGCAGGTTGAGCTGAAAGAACGACGGCCCGAACGGAACTCCGAGTTGGATGTTCTGGTAGATGGTCGGGATCAGTCCCCAGAACACCAGTTGCACATAGATCGGGGTGCCGCGAAAGATCCAGAGATACACCCACGACACCGCTTTGAAGATCGGGTTGGGCGACAACCGCATCACCGCGAGCAGCACACCGAGTGCGATGGCCAGCACCATCGAGTACACGGTGAGCTGCAGGGTGTTGACCAGGCCGACCGACAGCACACGTTCGTTGAAGACGTACTTGGCGAAGATGTGCCACCGGTAGGCGTCGTTCGTCGCGGCCCCGTAGACGAACAGGGCCACCAGGATGATGATGACGACAGCCGTCACCCACCGCCACGGATGCCGCAGCGGGACAGCATCGATCGCGGCCGGCGCAGTGGATGACGGCGTGTCGACATCAGTCATGGTGAAACCCCGTACCTAGTTGATGGCGCCGTTGATGACCGGTTTGTCGATCATCCCGGCTTCGACGCCCCAATTCGTGGCGATCTCTTTGTACTTGCCGTTCTCGATCAGGTGCTCGAGGGCCTGCTTGAGCGACTGCGCGAGCGGCGAGCCCTTCTTCACCGGCCAGCCGTACGGCGCGGCGTCGGCGATCTCGCCAGCGGCTTCGAGTTTGCCGTTGCTCTGCTTGATCGCATACGCGGTGACGGGTGAATCCGCCGACATGGCGTCCGCCTGGCCGAGCACGACGGCGTTCGTGGCGGCGTCCTGGCCGTCGAACGAGACGATCTCGATGGCGGGCTTGCCCGCATCCGTGCACGCCTTGCTCTTGGCGGGCAGCTCTTCGGTCTCCTCGGTCGTGGTGGCCTGCACCGCGACCTTCTTGCCGCATGCGTTGTTCGGGTCGATCGGCGAACCGGGACGCTGCGCCCAGAGGATGCCCGCCGAGAAATAGGTGACGAAATCGACGGTCTGCTCGCGCTCCTTGGTGTCGGTGAACGACGACATGCCGATGTTGAAGGTGTCACCCTGGATCGA
>DATEIG010000381.1:0-3021 GCA_035279185.1 Mycobacterium sp. | reverse complement strand
GCGACCCTTCGCTCGGCTTCGGCCTGAGAAATCCGTAGTCGGCGTGACAGCACCTCCGGCCACGAGGCGCCGCCGAACTGCGCCGGTGCCCCCTCTGTGATGAGCCGCCCGATCAGCCTGCGATCGAAGGCGACGAGTCGCTGACCCAACGCGTCGATTCTTTTCAACAGCTCGATCCGCTCCGACCGGGTCAGCGATTGAAGGGGCAGTGCGAGCAGTCTGCGGTGAGCCGCGTCGACTGCGTCCAGAGCCGCAGTGATGTCATGTTTTGTACTCATGGGTCGAACATTAGTTCGACCCACTGACACGTCAGGCGTCGCCGAGCCGCCAGGTCTGCTCGCTGCTCGCCGCGCTCCGGATCACGACGCCGAAGTCGCCGCCGATCGTGGCCTCGAGATAGCGGCCGCTGCCCACGTGCTCGATGGACGCGAAGCCGCCACCGAAGTCTTCGATCCGCCAGCGCACGCTGTCGATCGTCCGTCGATCGCCTGCCACGACTGCGCGCTCGCCATCGGCGGCTGCAGCCAGGAACAGCCCGGAGGTGACCTGTCGGATCGTGCTCACCCCGTCACCGAGTTCCGTCACCAGCCAGTGCTGTCCGTCGTCGGCCTCCCGCAGCGGACGGGTGACCACGCGGAACGCCAGCGCGTCGAGGAAGCGAAGGCCGCCGCCCTGAAAGCGAACCGTCCGCGTGGCGGCCCGCGTCTGTGTCGGGATGGACATGTTTCAGACGCTAGGAAGACACGCGCGTCCTGCCACGAGTGGTGAGCTACCTGTCTTGCCTGCGGCGGTACTTGCCTGGCGGACAGGAAAGCCTTCCCACCTGACCGCCGAACTCTGGCTTCCTGGCGATTACGCGCGTTCGCGCTGATCACGACTATGAATGTCGTCCCATTTGCACATCGCCAGACAACAGGAACTCTTCATGCTGACCTCAGACAAGACAGTTCGGATGCGCACCCTGAGCGGGGAGCCGCGGCCGCACGACGTCGACGCCAAGACCGTGCGCGTCCGTCCCGTCGCCGCGCCGGCCAAGCCCGCCGTTCCCGCTCCGGCCGCCAAGCCGGTGCAGCGGGCGAGCAGCGGTTACGACGACTCCAAGACGGTGCGTCACCGCGTCGTCGACATCGCGGTGAAGCCGCTGCCGAGTGCGATCGCCGACCGCATCCCCCGCACCGTGTCGAGCAAACCGAGCATGTGGGCCATCGCCAGGGTCCTGCTGGTGCTGCTGATCGCGGCCATGCCGATCCTGGCGATCCCGGTCGAGGTGTTCGGCCTCGTCTCGCAGAGCACCACGTCGATCCTGCTGATCGTGCTGATCGCCCTGCTGGCGACCCTGATGGTGTTCGCACCCCACCGCATCGACATGATCGTGGGCCGCGGCCTGATCGCAGGCATGGTGGCCTGCATCGTCTACGACGGCGCCCGCCTCTTCGCGGTGCACGTGCTGGGTCTGATGGGTGACTTCATCACGGTGATGGGGTCGTTCGTCACGGGCGAGCCGGGCACCACGGGCAGCGCCGCGGTCGGCTACATCTGGCGCTACATCGGCGACGCAGGCGGTCTGGGCATCGCCTTCTTCGTCATCGCGTTCGCGCTCGGCATCGACCGCTGGTCCAACGTCTCGGCGGTGTTCGCCTCCGTCGCCTTCGCGGTCTTCCCCACCTGGACCGGTCTGATCGCGACCGTCGCGATCGCTCCGCGGGGCGAGGAGATGATGTTCGACCTGAACTGGGCGACGTTCACCATCACCCTGATCGGGCACGTCATCTTCGGCCTCTTCGTCGGCCTGGCCTTCCTGAAGATGCCCCGCGGCGAAGGCGCGCACCGCGAATGGCCGTGGCCGCCGCTGCTGCACTACGTGCTGCGCAAGCGTCCGTAGTGCCCCAACTGTCCCCCTGCTCACCGGCAGGGTGGCGTCCCATCCCCACCCAACGAAAGGCAAGAAAATGTCCACTACACACGACAAGCTGACGGTCGAGGTGACCGTCGCGGAGTTCGCCCCGAGCCGCATCGTCCGACTGCAGGGCGGCGGCCTGCGCTTCCTCGACGCCCACGAGATCCCGCAGAAGGACTACCAGGTCGTCACCCGGCCGTTCCAGGGCTTCGACACCACCCAGCACTGGCGGATCACCGACTGGGGCAACGGCAGCACCATCCAGCAGGTCAGCAGCGGCCGCTTCCTCGACGCCCACGAGATCTCGCAGCTCGGCTTCCGCGTCGTCACCCGGCCTCAGCAGGACAACGACACGCAGCTGTGGCGGATCCAGGAGTTCGGCGGCGGCTTCGTGACCATCCAGCAGATCAGCAGCGGCCGGTTCCTCGAAGCCACCCTGACCGGCGACTTCAACGTCGTCACCCGCCCGCAGGGCAGTGACCAGCAGACCTGGCGAGTCGGCGACGCGTAAACATGGACACTGCGTTCGATGCCACGGCCCTCCTATCTAGGCAAGAATTGCCGAAGATAGGAGGTCCCGTGTCTTCCCACCTTGAAGTCTCGAAGCCCTCGGGACGGGAGCTTGTGCCGCTGAGCGGCCAGCGACTGACGCTCGGCAAGGCCTCGACCAACGATGTGTCCCTCGATCACGACGACACCGTTTCCCGCTTGCACGCCGTGCTGGAGAATCTCGGATTCGCTTGGTCGATAAGGGATCTCGGCAGCCGCAACGGCACTTACCTCAACGGCGAGAAGATCACCGCCGAGCGGGTCCTGCGTTCAGGCGACGAGGTGCGTGTCGGCAAGACCAAGCTGTTGTTCTGGGAAGTCCGCGAGTCGGGCGACAGGCCGCGCGAGGAGGAGACGATGGCGGCCCAGCCCAATGAGCTGCCGCCGCGTCTGACGCGACGTGAGCTCGATGTTCTCGTCGTGCTGTGCCGGCCGCTCGTCTCCGACGACCCGTTCCCCGAACCCGCCTCGGTCCGCAAGATGGCGGGCGAGCTGTACGTCACCGAGGCCGCCGTCAAACAGCACCTGCAGAACATGTACGACAAGTTCGCCATCCCCACCGAGGGAGACCGCCG
>DATEIG010000380.1:0-2125 GCA_035279185.1 Mycobacterium sp. | reverse complement strand
TCGCACTGTTGCTGGGCAACCCGCTGTCGGGGCTGACCAGTGCGCCGGAGCTTCTGCCGAGCGGATGGGGTGCGTTCGGGCAGTGGTTGCCGCAGGGCGCCAACGCCACACTGCTGCGGTCGACGGCGTTCTTCGACGGTGCGGGCGCGACGTCGGCCGTCGCGGTGCTGACGCTGTGGGCCCTCGCAGGTGTGACGCTGATCGTCATTGCCGCGGTGCGTGACGGCAAGGGTGCCGCCGTGCGCCGCTGATACCTACACTCGAACGACGTGGGACTCGATGACCGCGACGGGCTGCGGATGCTGCGCGACGCGGTCGACCCACGCCTGGGTGGCCTCGACACGATCCGCGACTTCTACACCAAGTGGTTCGCGATCGACATCGCGGTGCGCGACCTGTTCCCGCCCGACCTCGCCGATCAGTTCAGAGTTTTCAGCCAGGCGCTGACGTGGCTGTTCGGTGAGCTGATCGACCAGCGGGCCGAAGAGCCCGTCGCCTTCCTCGCTCAACTCGGTCGCGACCATCGCAAGTACGGGGTGCAGCAGGGCCAGTACTTCAGCATGCACGAGGCGCTGTACACGACGCTGCGCAGCCGGCTCAGCGAGAACTGGGACGACAAGCTCGACGACACCGCCCGCGCGTCGCTCGACCTGTTCATCGGAGTCATGCACGGCGCCGCCGACGCCGAACAGGGACCGCCGTTCTGCGACGGCACCGTCGTCGAGACCCACCGGGTGTCGCGCGACATCTCGGTGGTCCGGCTGCAGCTGGACCAGCCGCTGTCCTACTTCCCCGGCCAGTACGTCACCGTGCAGGTTCCGCAGTGGCCGCGTCGGTGGCGCTATCTCAGCCCGGCCATTCCGCCGGATCCCAGCGGCGCCATCGAGTTTCACGTCCGCTCGGTCACCGGCGGCATGATCAGTCCGACCGTCGTGGTCGAAACCAAGCCCGGCGACCGCTGGCGATTGTCGAACCCCCACGGCGGCATGCAGGTCGACAGGAACGGCGCCGATGTGCTGATGGTCGCGGGCAGCACCGGGCTCGCGCCGCTGCGCGCGCTGATCATGGACCTCGCCCGATTCGGCGAAAACCCAAGGGTTCACTTGTTTTTCGGGGCGCGGTACCCCTGCGAGCTGTACGACCTGCGCACGCTCTGGCAGGTGGCAGCGCACAATCCGTGGCTGTCCGTCTCACCCGTCTCGGAGTTCGCACAGGACCCGCCGTGGGCCGCCGACTATCCCGACGTGCAGCCGCCCCGCGGTCTCCATGTGCGGCAGACGGGCCGACTGCCCGAGATCGTGACGAAGTACGGCAACTGGGGCGACCGTCAGATCCTGGTCTGCGGTGGACCCGACATGGTGACCGCAACCGTGGAAACATTGATCGCCAAAGGCGCTCCGGCGGAGAATATCCAGCACGATCCGCTCGCCGACTGACACGAGGAGAGACCCTTGGTGATCCTGCGCGACCCCTCGTCGGCGCTGACGGCGACGTACGTCCCCGGCGCGGGGATGATCTGCACCTCGTTGGCCGACGACGGCGTCGAGCTACTCGGCCAGCGCCGCGGGTTGGACGCCTATGTCGCGGACGGCAAGACGATGGGTATTCCGCTGCTCTACCCGTGGGCGAACCGGTTGAGCAGCACCACCTACGAGGTCGACGGCACCGTCGTCTCGCTGAGCGTCGGAGCCGACGGCGTGCGCGCCGACGAGCACGGTTCCCCCCTGCACGGTGTGATGGCCGCCTATCCCGGCTGGCGAGTGACCGCCGAGTCGGAGAACACGGTGAGCGCTGAGGTGGACTACGGCGCCGACCCGCGCCTTCTGGCGTCGTTTCCGTTCCCGCACATACTGACTCAGCACATCACGCTGGCCGACCGGACCCTGACCGTCGAGACGACGGTGACGCCGAAGACGTCGTCCCCGGTGCCTCTGTGTTTCGGCTACCACCCGTACTTCGCGATACCTGATGTACCGCGCGAGGAGTGGACGCTGAGCACGCCCGCGCTTCGGCGGCTTCTCGTCGACGATCGAGGCATCCCGACCGGTGAGTCTCAGAGCTGGAACGGGGCGAGCGGACCGCTGGGCGGCACCACCTACGACGACGGCTTCGACGGGGTTGCCGA
>DATEIG010000379.1:0-11722 GCA_035279185.1 Mycobacterium sp. | reverse complement strand
GCCGACGGTGCCCGCCCGCTAACGTAGGGGTGTGCAGGCGCCGGAATTACTTGGCGGCCGCTATGAATTGCGGGGGATTCTCGGCCGCGGCGGGATGGCCGAGGTCCGCGACGGCTGGGACAGGAGACTGGACCGGCCGGTCGCGGTCAAGCTGCTCCATCCCGCATTCAGCGCGGTACCGGACAGTCGGCGCCGCTTCGAGATCGAGGCGCGCGCGGCCGCGGGTCTGAACCATCCCCACATCGTCGCGGTCCACGACAGCGGAGAGCACGCAGGAGCGCCGTTCATCGTCATGGAGCGGCTTTCGGGGCGGACGCTGGCCGACGAGTTGGAGCGCGGTCCGCTTCCCGCGGGCCGGGTGCGCGCGGTCCTCGACGACGTCCTGTCCGCATTGACCACCGCGCATGCCGCCGGGATCCTGCACCGCGACATCAAACCCGCCAACATTCTGCTCACGCCGTCCGGCGGGGTGAAGGTCGCCGACTTCGGCATCGCGAAGAGCGCCGCCACACCCGCCACGATGACCGGCCAGATCGTCGGCACCATGGCCTACCTGAGTCCCGATCGCATAGCAGGCAAACCTGCCTCGGTCGCCGACGATCTCTACGCGGTCGGTGCCGTCGGCTACGAGGCGCTGTCGGGACGCAAGCCGTTCCCGCAGGAAGACATCGCCGCGCTGGCCCGCGCGATCATGGATACGGTGCCACCGCCCCTGCGGACCCTGCGTCCCGACGTCGACCCGGCCCTGACGGCGACGGTCGAGCGAGCCATGGCGCGCGACCCGCAGTGGCGCTTTCCCACCGCCGACGCGATGCGGTCCGCGCTGTACGCCCCGGCCGCCGTGCCGCCGCAGACTCCCGTTCGGCCGCAGACCCGGGTGATGGCCGAACCGCTGCCGCCGCCCGGCACCATGGTTGTCGGGCCGCCCGCGTCGCCGGACCGCAACCGCAACCGGACGATCCTGTACGTCGCCGCGGCGCTGTTCGCGGTCGCGCTCGCAGCGATCCTCATCCTCTTCGAGTCCGCCTCTTCGCCGCAGACGCCCAAGCCGGCGACCACCCAGACGTCGGTCACATCGTCGTCGTCGACGACACCGTCCGCGCTGCCGCCACCGCCGCCGCCGCCCCCGCCTCCCGCACCTGTCGAGCAGGGTCCCCCGGGCAAGAAGAAGGGCCACGGCAACGGCAAGAAAGGCGATTGAGATCGCCAGATTTGTCCAAGGAGCGAATCCAGCACCTCGCGTCGATTAAATTCCGATCGACATCCCGTCAGCGCAAAGGAGCGCAAGGTGGACGTTCGGGATTCCGTTCTGGTCACAGGCGCATACGGGTTGGTGGGCAGGCCGCTCGTCCACCGACTGGTTGCCGACGGCTACCGGGTCACCGCCACCGCGCACAAGACTGTCAAACCGTCGCTTCCTGATGCCGTCGACGTACGACGGGTCGACCTCGCGCAACCCGACCAGGTGAGCGCTGTGGTCGCCGATGTCGCCCCGTCCGCCATCGTCCACCTCGCCGCGTACCTGCCGCCGCTGTGCTACGCCAACCGCGAGCGCGCGCGGGCGGTCAACGTCGAGGCGACAGCCGCGCTGGTGCGCGCCGCGCAGGCGATGCCGAACCGGCCGCGGTTCGTGCATGCGTCGAGCATGGCGGTGTACGGGAGCCGGAACCCACACCGCTGCAACGACCTTCTGACTCCGACGACGCCGCCGCTGGCCTCCGAGTTGTACGGCTGTCACAAGCTCGTCGCCGAAAACATCGTTCGCTCATCGGGTTTGGAATGGTCGATACTGCGGCTCGGGGGCGTCATCACCCTCGAGCCGCTGGTCGACTACGGGGATTTCGAGACCTTCTACTTCGGCGCCGTCATGCCCGAGGACAACCGGCTGCACGCCGTCGACGTTCGTGACGTCGCGTCGGCGTTTGCCGCGGCGATCACCACCCCTGCCGTGAGAGAGGTGTTCATGATCGGTGGCGACGACTCACACAAGGTGGTCCAGCGCGACTTCAATTACGCCAGTGCCGACGCCATGGGTATGAGCGTCATGCTGTTGCCCGGCCGTCCGGGCGATCCGGACAGCGACACCGACTGGTACCCGATGGACTGGATGGACACGGCTCGCGCGCAGGAAGTGTTGTCCTTCCAGCGGTATTCGTTCGCAGAGTGCTACGACGAGATTCGCGCCAGAGCCGACTGGAAGGTGCGGCGGATGCGCATGATCGCACCCGTTCTGGCTCGCGCGGTGCGGCGGCGCGCGCCGTACTACAGACAGCCAGGTGCGTACGCCGACCCGTACGGCAGGATCCGCGATCGATGGGGCGATCCGTCGCCCGACGTGTAGCGGCCACGCGTCAGCGTGAGCCATGACCAAGGCGGGCTTCTGGCTCAACGTCACGATCGCGTCGCTCGGTGTGGCGGGATTCAAGATGGCCGCAGGCGTGTTCGGCTACAAGTGGCTTGCACACGACGAGGCGAATACCTCGTATGCGTGTGGCAGCGGCAGCCGCAGCGGCACGTGCTTCGAGGGCGAGACCACCAACATGATCCTCGCGATTGTGTTCGCCGCGATCGCGGTCGCGGGGATCGTGCTCACCGTCGGGGCCATCCGCCATCACTGGCCCCGCATCACTCGTCGCTGATGCGGGTGTCGTTCTCGGTCAGTCCGCAGAGGCGCCGGAGCGCTCGCAGGCCTTCCGGTGTGCCTGGCCAGTGGCGTGTCAGCGCATCGACGCCCGCACGCCTGGCCGTCGACCGCAGGACGATCACCACGATGACGGCGTCGTCGGCGTATCCCAGCACCGGGACGAAGTCAGGGATCAGATCGATAGGCAGCGCAAGGTAGGCGAGCAGCAGGACAAGCCTGATACGGACGCCGGACGGCAATGTGCGATCTCCCGCGAGCCGCTTCAGCAGCCGAATGACATCGGGCAGCAGTCGCAGAGCCTCCTGCAGACCGACGTCGTCGGGTTTCGACAACCAGAGCGCGACGATGAGCCCGAGCCAGATCAGCACGAGGCCGCCGGCGATGCCGAGCAGAAGCATCCACCAATCCGACACACGGCCATTCTCGCTGCACGCGATCAGCGCAACGCATTCGGTGGTAGCTAGGGAATTCAAAGAGTGCTGCGGGACACTGTCATTTCGTGTGGCTCGGCGCGGCGTTGGCGATTGCGCCATCTGAATATCTCGCTGCTACTAATTAGCTGATTCCTTGAAAACGACAACTTCGGCCGTGCTAGTTTCTGCTCGTTATGAAGCCGACTGCGAGGGCGGGCATCTGTCAGCGGTGAGAAATGCGGTGGCGAACTTCGAGATCTGGCTGCGCCAGCCGGATCAGTTCGACTGGGTGACGGCGTTCCTCCGTCAGCGCGGTCTTCTGCGTGCCGCCGGTGCGCTGATGGCAATTGTCACCGCCTCGTCGGCGCTCACGCCGATCTCGGCGCTCGCGCGGGTGCACCACCCGTCGGCTGCCGCATTGGCGGTCGGCGCTGTCGCTGTCGGCGTATCGGCTCTGATGACGTACTTCTGGCTCACTCGGTGGCCCACCCGCGTGCAGTCGCTGACTGCCACTGTCGCGGGCGCGCTGTGCGTCGTCGGTTGGAGTCTCGTCCAGCCGCGGCCTGCCATCGCGGCGCTGGCATGCACGGCGCTTGCCATCACGGGCAGCTACATCGCGTTCTTTCACAACACGCGCGTGCTGCTGTTCAACATGGTTCTGGCGCTGGGGATCACGGTCGTCGCGGTGTACCGGCTCGCCGAACTCGCCGACTGGCCGACGGCCGCAGCGGCGTTCTGGATCATCTGGTTGCTCAACCTCGCCGTTCCGTTGGCCATCCGCGGGATGTCGCGGTCGATGGCCGACTACGCCAAACGAGCCGAACAGGACTCTCTGACAGGACTGCTGAACCGGCGCAGCTTCGAGGAGACGCTCACAGGCCGACTGCCTGCAGGCGGCGGTCCGCTGTCTTTTCTCATGCTCGACCTCGACGACTTCAAGCGGGTCAACGACACCCACGGACATGTGGCAGGCGACCGGGCGCTGCTGCGCGTCGCCGATCTGCTTCGGCAGCATCTGCCCGCGAGTGCCGCGGTTTGTCGCGCCGGCGGCGAGGAGTTTCTTGCCGCGTTCAAGTCGGCCTCGACGGAGGCATGCGATGTCGCGGCGCGGCTGTGCACGGCCATCGAGGACTCGGGCAGCGCCATCACCGCGAGCATCGGCGTGGCGACGGCCGACGGTCGGCAGGCCGGAACCTCGGCGGCCCTCATCGACGAGCTCGTGCAGGCTGCCGACTCCGCGATGTACGTCGCGAAGCGCAAGGGCGGCAACCGCGTGGAACACGTCTTGTCATAGTCGCGGCGCTTCGGTCCCGCGAGATCGGTCCCAACCTCGGTGTGGTCGAGTTGACCATCGCGCTTCATCGGGCATTCGAATCACCGCGCGACGCGCCGATTTTCGACACCTGTCCGTCGGCGATCCAATCGGCTTGCTGATGCATGTCGCCGTTGCCTGGCACCCGTAGCGTCTAGTCCAGACGGCCGGCGTCTATGACGCGCAGCACCGCCGCGCCTTCCTCGTCCGAGTCCGCCAGGTCCACTTCCACTTCGAAGCCCCAGTCGCGGTCGCCTGCGGGATCGTCCAGGATCTGTCGCACTCGCCACACCTCGGGCCGCCGGTCGATGATCAACAGTGCCGGGCCGCGGGCGTCTGCACCGATGCCCACGTCATCGTGCTCGGCGAAGTACGCGCGGATGGCATCCTCCCAACGGTCGGCACTCCAGCCGGAGCCGGAGTCCAATTCGCCGAGGTC
Organism: Mycobacterium sp.; assembly: GCA_035279185.1. Classification (GTDB taxonomy): domain Bacteria; phylum Actinomycetota; class Actinomycetes; order Mycobacteriales; family Mycobacteriaceae; genus Mycobacterium. The sequence goes on along the minus strand of DATEIG010000379.1, from coordinate 6,914 downwards.
GTGCCAGCGCCGCCGCGAGAACAGCTCGACACGTCTGAAGAGCGCATTGCGGACCATTGCGGTGAACGCCCGCTCGTTGGCGGTCAGCGGCCGCGGGCGGGCCGGTACCGCCACGGGACCATTCATCGGCTGGTCCGGGCTGGTGAGCTGTTCCCACTCGTCGAGGAGACTCGAATCCACCTGGCGCACAAGCTCGCCCAGCCACTCGACGATGTCGGTGAGCTCTTCGGTCCGCGCCGACGTCGCCACTGAAGACCGCAGCGCCTTGAATGCGTCGGACAGATAGCGCAGTACCGCTCCCTCGGAGCGGGTCAGCCCGTAGACGCTGACGAACTCCCGGAACGTGAAGGCGCGCTCCCACATCTCGCGCACAATGGATTTCGGGGACAGCCTCGCGTCGGCGGCCCACGGATTGCTCTGCAGGTAAACGTCGAACGTGTGGCTGAGAAGCTCCTCGAGTGGCTTGGGATAGGTGACGTCGTCCAGCAGTTCCATCCGCTCGTCGTACTCGATGCCCTCAGCCTTCATCGCGGCCACCGCTTCGCCCCTGGCCTTGTTCAGCTGTGCCGCCAGTATCTGGCGTGTGTCCTCCAGCGTCGCCTCGATGACCGAAACGACGTCCAGCGCGTAGGTTTCCGACTCCCGGTCGAGCACATCCACGGCGGCGAGCGCGAACGTCGACAGTGGCTGGTTGAGAGCGAAATCGGCTGGCAGATCGACGGTCAGTCGGTAGCGCCGCCCGTCGGGCTCGGGCTCGTCGAGCCGCTCGACGACGCCGGCCTGCAGCAGCGAGCGGGCGATGCCGACCGCCTCGCGAATGTGTTGGAGCTGCCGCTTGCGCGGCTCGTGGTTGTCGGTGAGTAGCCGGCGCATCGATTCGAACGGGTCACCCGGGCGGGCGACGACGTCGAGGATCATCGCGGTGCTCACCCGCATGTTGCTGGTGAGTGCTTCGGGGGCGGCGTCGACCAACCGCGTCATGGTCGACTCGCTCCACGGCACCATTCCCTCAGGTACCTTGCGGCGCACCAGCTTTCGGCGCTTCTTCGGGTCATCGGCGACCTTGGCGAACTGTTTGAGGTTCTCCACCTCGTGGTCGGGGGCCTGGACGACCACGGTGCCTGCCGTGTCGTAACCGGCCCGACCCGCCCGTCCGGCGATCTGATGGAACTCGCGGGCGCTGAGCAGCCGGCTACGGGTGCCGTCGTATTTTGACAGCGCCGAGAAGACGACGGTGCGGATCGGCACGTTGATGCCGACGCCGAGGGTGTCGGTGCCGCAGATGACCTTGAGCAGGCCGGCCTGGGCGAGCTGTTCCACCAGTCGCCGGTACTTGGGCAGCATGCCTGCGTGATGGACGCCGATCCCGTGGCGCACCAGTCGTGACAGGGTCGCGCCGAACGCCGACGAGAACCGGAACCCGCCGATCAGGTCGGCGATCGCCTTCTTGTCCTCCTTGGTGCTCACGTTGACGCTCATAAGAGCCTGAGCTCGCTCGAGCGCGGAGGCCTGGGTGAAGTGGACGACGTAGATCGGTGCCTGCTTCGTGCCGAGCAACTCGCCGATCGTCTCGTGCATCGGCGTGGTCGCGTAGTAATAGTGCAGCGGAACCGGGCGCTCGGCGTTGGCGACCAACGCTGTGGGCCGCCCGGTGCGGCGGGTGAGGTCCTCGCGCAGGAACGTGACATCGCCGAGCGTGGCCGACATCAGCAGGAACTGCGCGTTCGGCAGCTCCAACAGCGGCACCTGCCAGGCCCAGCCGCGATCGGGGTCGCCGTAGAAGTGGAACTCGTCCATCACCACCAGGCCGATGTCGGCCTCTGCGCCCTCGCGCAGCGCGATGTTGGCCAATACCTCCGCGGTGCACGCGATGATCGGCGCAGCCGCGTTCACCGCAGCATCGCCGGTGAGCATTCCGACGTTCGCGGCCCCGAAGACATCGCAGAGCGCGAAGAACTTCTCGCTCACCAGTGCCTTGATCGGCGCGGTGTAATAGCTGCGGGTTCCCGCTGCCAACGCCGCGTACAGCGCGCCGGTGGCTACCAGTGACTTGCCCGAACCGGTCGGCGTCGCCAGCACGACGTTGGCGCCGCTGACAAGTTCGATCAGGGCCTCTTCCTGCGCCGGATACAGAGTCGTGCCGCTGCCCTCGGCCCACAGGGCGAAGGAGGCGAAGAGCTCGTCTGGGTCGGCGCCCTTCGCGCGCAGAGCGGATAGATCGCCCGGTTCGGCGAGCAGGGCAGGAGCGACGGTCATCGTGAGGACCAGCGTGCCCTAGCGATCCCGGTCATACGATTCGAGGCCCCCGACCGTGATCTTCACATCACCAACCGTCGAGTCGTCCCTACAGGCAGCCACGCCGGCGCGCATTCACGTCCCGACTGGGACGCTCTCGTGGTGCCCCCACCAGGGCTCGAACCTGGGACCTGCGGATTAAAAGTCCGTAGCTCTACCAACTGAGCTATAGGGGCGCGATGCATCAGGATACTGGGTGCCCGGACCGAAGCTCGTTTGAGGATTCGGGTCCCGGTAACCTAAGCTATCGAGGCTCCCAGCGTCACCGGCGTTGCGAGTACCCCGGAGAGATTCGGCAGGCCCCCTTCGTCTAGCGGCCTAGGACGCCGCCCTTTCAAGGCGGTAGCGCGGGTTCGAATCCCGTAGGGGGTACACGCTCCGTCATGGCGCGGAGCACGATGTAGTAGCAAGGCCCTGTGGCGCAGTTGGTTAGCGCGCCGCCCTGTCACGGCGGAGGTCGCGGGTTCGAGTCCCGTCAGGGTCGCCAACGGCGGCGAAGTACGTCCCGTCCGTCGGGCCAGGTAGCTCAGTTGGTACGAGCGTCCGCCTGAAAAGCGGAAGGTCGCCGGTTCGATCCCGGCCCTGGCCACCACAATCTTGCTTTTTCAGTCGTGCTGGTGGTCGTGGTCATCCTCATGATGCTGATCGACCGCCGGAGGAAGCGGTTCGACTGCTACCGGGGCGCCCAGAGGGTGGATCGTCTCACCGGCAGGCGGATGGCTCGACTCTGCTGACTGCGCCTCGTGGTGACCAGCCTCTGCGCCGCCCGGCGCATGATGGCCGTGCCGCAGACCCGAAGCCACCCCTAACGTCGAGGCGGACGCCATGACGACAATTGCCCCCAGTAACACGACTGCATTGCCGAATGCGGGAATCGGCTGACCCTGGCGGCGGCGATGGAACGCCCAGCCTGCGCCCATCACGACATAGGTCTGCAGAAGAAGCGCGCACAGGTCCGCCGCCTGTATCAGCTCCGCCTCACCGGCGTGCGGTCCGAATGGCGCTCCCGCACTTCGAGATAGGGCCCAGAGACCGATAGCTCCCACATTGACCGCGATTCCGGCCACCAGAACGGGCGTCGTCGTGCGGGTGAGCGCAACCCAAGCCCAGATGAGTTGAAACAGTGCGATCGACAGGAAGAACACACCAGCCGCCATCCACTCTCGCCAATGTGTGGGCACGACCGCGAAATGGATGGTCGCCGCTCCCAGAGAGGCAAGCGCGGCAAGACGTACAGCCAGCCTGCTGTCGATCTTCGTCGCTGCTCGCCGTGCCACTCGCCGATGATGACAGCTGCCGCTCAGACTGCGGTGATGTGACATCGCATCTCCACATGACCGAGATTGTCCTGTCACCCGCACGCTGGGTGCGCCTCAGCGGGCCACCCATCGGAGGAGGCCGATGATCAGCACGACGACGCCGATCCCGGCCGTTGCCTGCAGGAACCCCGAATTGAGAAACGGCGGGGACGCCAAGATCAGAGCACCGATGACGACGACGCACGCCACGAACCCGAGGACACCTCTCACGTCCCCATTGTGACCGTTGCCGTTAGGTTGGTGCGACGGCCCCAACGGGCGACTACCACAGCCGCGAGTGGCTCCGTCGGTAGTCGTCGGCGACCGCGCTGAGCCGGTTGTGCACGCCTCCGTAGGCCGCCGTGCCGAGATAGCGCTTCGGGAACTTCGCGACGAAGGTGTAGTTCGGGTCGCATACGTTGGCCACGGGCGAGACGCCGAGCTGGCTCACGAGTTGGTAGGCGTCCATCCTGTCGAGGCCGAGCAGTTCGCTGACCCAGCCGAGCAGATCCTTCTGGCTGATCCGGTACGCGTCCTCGAGGGGCCTGATCGACCCGGTGCTCATCACGAAGTCCGCATTCTCCAGCCGCGGCCACTCCAGTGGCGGCGCGCCCTTGATCACCTCGACGGTGATCGCGGTGCGCATCGCCGACTCCAGGCCGGTTCCCGTCACCTCACCCTCGCCCTGGCGGGCGTGGCCGTCGCCGAGCGCCAGAAGTGCACCCGGCACGTTCACCGGCAGATACAGCGTGGTTCCCGCCCGCAACTCGGGCGTGTCCATGTTTCCGCCGTGCACCGACGGAACGAACACCAGCCTGCTCTCGCCGAAGGCGGGCGCCACCCCGACCGTGCCGTGCATCGGGTCGAGCGGCAGCGTCACCGCGAAGTCGGACCGGACCGCGCGGAACGTCGCGGTCCACTTCTCGACATCGATGTCGTAGAACCACACCAACTCCGGCAGCGCATCGTGCAGCAGCGCCGTCTCGTGTGTTCCGGACAGGGCACCGAAGTGCGGGAAGAGCGATGAGACCGCGTACTGCCGCGCCGGGATGATGTCGATGAAGTGCACGGCCAGGATGTCGCCGGGTTCTGCACCCTCGACGTGGATCGGGCCCGAAACCGGGTTCATGTCCTCGAATTTGACGATCTCACTGGGGATGTCGCCCTGGCGCTGCACGCGGCCGCCGAAGCAGTCCTCGGTGCCGACGCGCAGGACGTCGCCGGGCTGGATCGCCAGCCTCGCCGGATAGCCGCCGAACCGGTGCGCCCATTCGTCAGGACCGGGTGTGTAGGTGATCAGGTTCATGTCGACCACGGCTTTCTAATCGGCTGCCGCAATTGTGGTGTCGATCCCGCGCCTGCGCAGCACAATTCCGAGCACCACCCCGATGGCCAACCACACCAGCCCGACGATCTGGGCACTGCTGCGCGCATTGATCAACACGAAGACGAGCACCACCACGCCGAGTACCGGACAAACAAGGTGCACGAACCAGCGTCTGCTGTGCTGCTTGCCGATGTAGTACCAGATCACGGCCACGTTCAGGATCGCGAAGGCCGTCAGGGCGCCGAAGTTCACCAGCGACGAGATGACGGTCAGCCCGTTGGGCAGCAGCGTCAGGTAGATGCCGAACGCCAGCGAGACGACCGCGACCAGAAGCGTCGCGGCGACCGGCACGTCGTGCTTGGGGTCGATCCGGCGCAGGAAGCTGGGCAGCTGCCGGTCGCGGGCCATCGCGAACAGCAGCCGTGACGTCGCGGCCTGGGCCACCATCGCGTCGGCGAAGCCCCACGCGATCGCGGTGGCCACCGCCGTCAGCACATACAACCAGTGGCCACCGGCGAAGCCCGCGGCGTCATAGAAGGCCGTGCCCTCCGGATCACCCTCGGCCACAAGCTGTTCGGGGTTCTCGACGAGCATTGACGCCACCCACGTCTGGACGACGAAGAGCACGCCGACCAGAACCAGCGCCAGCAGCATCGACCGGCCGAGTTGATGCGCGGTGCCCTTGTGCTCTTCGGCAAGCGTCGAGATGGCGTCGAACCCGAGGAACGACAGCGCCGCCACCGAAACCGCCGACAGCACCATGGTCATCGAGAAGGAACCCGAGTCGAAGAACGCCGAGAAGCTGAAGCCTCGGCCCTTGCCCTGCGCGACGGCGGTCAATCCGATCACCAGGAAGATGGCGAGCACGATCAGTTCGAGCACGATCATGATCCGGTTGATCCGCGCCGTCAGCGTGATGCCGAGGTAGTTGATGACGGTGTTGAGCACGACGAAGCCGACCAACCACACCCACGCCGGGACGGCGGGGATCGTCGCATGCATCGCGAGCGAGCTCGCGAGGTACAGCAGCGCGGGGACGAAGATGTAGTCCAGCAGCATCGCCCAGCCGGACAGAAAGCCGACCGGCTTCGCGATGCCCCGTCCCGCATACGAATACACCGACCCGGCGATCGGAAACGCGCGAGCCATCTGCGCATACGAGTTGGCGGTGAACAGCATGGCGACGAGCCCGATGCAGTAGGCCAGCGCCACCATGCCGCCCGACAGCGAGAAAACGCTGCCGAATATCGCGAACGGCGCGATCGGCACCATGAAGATGAGGCCGTAGATGACGAGGTCGGCCGTGCTCAGCGAGCGTCTGAGCTCCTGCGTGTAACCGAATCGCTCGATATCGGTCGGGCCCGTTTCGGCGGTGTTCGCGGTGGTGCGTTCTGAGGGCGAGGGCTCGTTCACCGATCAGCGGTACCCGGTTTGACCCGTGCCTAGGCCCGCCAGATGAGCCCGATCGCCGGGGCGAAGCTAGGCCCGCTGAGAACGCTTGGCCCAGTAGCGCTGGCCGTCGCTGGGCATCTTGCCGAAGAGGGCCCTGATGGCCGGGGCGAGCAGGTTGACCGGCAGTGCCACCTTGCTTTTCGGTTCGAGGGCCACCACCCACGTGAACAGCGTGTCGTCGCCGTCGGGTTCGACGAGATAGTCCTCGGCGAACCGGTTGAACAGCTGCGCGGTCGACTCGTAGGCGGCGAAGGCGTGCCGTCGACCTTCCTCCCACAGGAAGTAGCGCTCACGCATCCTGGGGCCGACGGGCGGCGCGACCTCCCGGGTGGTGCCGACACCGAACGGGCGCGGCGACGTCCACGTGACCGATTTCAGGGTCGAACCCCACGCCGCGATCGACTCGTCGGAGGTCAGCGAATCCCACACTGTCTGGGGCGGCGCGGCGAATCGCTTCTGATACGTGAAGACATGCGGGGCCGACTTGAGGAAGTCCTCGTCGGCGGACTGCAGCGGGTACCAGCGGGTCACAGCTGTTCAGC